>CANGXK010000129.1 GCA_947457715.1 Gemmatimonadota bacterium | reverse complement strand
CTTGGCCGTGGTGGAGAAGCGCCTCGACAAAGTGAAGCGCGCGGCCAAGGCGAACGACAAGGACGCGTTGGCGGAGTTGCCGGCGCTGGAAGCCGCCTTCGCGACGCTGTCTGAAGGCATGCCATTGCTTCGTGGCGGACTATCGTCGGAGCACATGCTCTCGTTGGCCGGGCTGCAGCTCATCACCGCGAAGCCGGTGCTCTATGCGGCCAACGTCACCGACGCCGAGCTGGCGGGTGACGAAGGGCCGTATCTCAAGGCCTTGCGTGCCGCCGTGGCAGCCACCGGCGAACACGCCGAGATCGTGGCGTTCTCCGCCAAGATCGAAGCCGAGCTGTCGGAACTGCCGCCCGACGAGCGGAGCGAGTTCCTCGCCTCGCTCGGCATCGAAACGGCCGGCCTCGACCGGCTGATTCAGGGTGGCTACCACCTGCTCGGCCTGCAGACGTACTTCACGGCCGGCGAGCAGGAAGTGCGCGCCTGGACGATCCATCGTGGCGACACCGCGCCCAAGGCCGCGGCCGTCATTCATACCGATTTCGAGAAAGGCTTCATTCGCGCGGAAACCGTGTCGTATCAGGACTTCATCACGCACGGCGGCTGGAAGAACGCGCGTGAGAAGGGCGCGGTCCGTTCGGAAGGGAAGGAATACGTGGTGCAGGACGGCGATGTGCTGCTGTTCCGCTTCAACGTCTAGGCGACCCTTTTCGCCCGAGCTGGGTAGCAGGTCGCCATGAGATTCGTATCGATAACGTCGGCGCTGGTGGCCGCGGTCGTGCTGACGAGCCGTTCGTCCCCGTTGGCGTCGCAGGATCCGGACACGGCGGGGAAGCGTACCGCGCAGCGGCTTCCCGCGAGTGCGCTGGCCGTGCCGTTCATGGTCGGCGAGCGCCTCGACTACGACGTGCGCTTCGGTTCACTCAAGGTCGGCAACGGCAGCATGGAAGTGCGTGAGATCGCCGCCGTGCGCGGACATCCGGCGTGGCACACGGTTTTTCGCATCAGGGGCGGCATCCCGCTGTACCGTGTGAATGACACGTACGAGTCGTGGTTCGACGTCAGCACGCTCAACTCGTTGCGCTATCACCAGGATGTCGACGAGGGAAGCTACGAGCGCAAGCGTCGTTACGAGATCTTTCCCGATCGCGGCATGTTCCGGGAGAACGACCGCCCGGAAGAGCCGACGGTCGCCAATCCCCTCGACGACGGGTCGTTCCTCTACTTCGTGCGCACCGTGCCGCTCGAAGTGGGACAGAACTACGAGTATCCACGCTATTTCAAGGCCGCCGGCAATCCGGTGCGCATCCTCGTCGTGCGCCGAGAGACGATCACCGTGCCCGGCGGGACCTTCAAGACCGTCGTGCTGCAACCCACGTTTCAGACGAAGGGCATTTTCAGCAAGAACGGCAAGGCCGAAGTATGGATCACCGACGATGACCGTCGCATGATGGTGCAGATGAAATCGAAGCTCAGCTTCGGCTCGCTGAACCTGTATTTGCGCAGCGCAAGCGGCACGAAGTAGCCGCCCGCCTTCGTATGGGTGTCGGTGCGATCAGTCGTCGAAGAACTGTTCGCTGCGGTGTGCGTCGGAGCGCACCAGCGGCACCGCGCATTCCGCGTCGTCATTGCGGGTCGCATTGACCCACGTCTTCACCTGATACGCGTGGAGCGGTCCGTCGTACGGGCGCAGCAATTTCGCCGCGTCGGCGGGCGCCGTCTGGGGATCGAGCCACGCATCCACGTCGGCCAACGGCAGGATCACAGGCATGCGATGATGAATCGGCTCCATCGTCGCATTGGCATCGGTGGTGATGACGCAGCAAGTCAGCACGGGGTCGGCAATGGGATCATGCTTGGGCTGCCACCGGTCCCAGAGCGCCGCCATGACGAACGGCTCGCCGTCAGGCAAGCGAATACACCACGGCTGCTTGCCCTGATGTCCGGGGACGACTTGCCACTCGTAGAACAAGTCGGCCGGCATGAGTCCGCGCTGCAGCTTGAACGCGGCCCGGAACGCCGGCTTGGCGCCGATGCCCTCGGCGCGGGCGTTGGCGAGCTTGTGGCCGATCCCCGGATCGTCGGCCCAGAAGGGGATCAGGCCCCACTTGGCCATGCGGACCGCTCGGGTGTCCGCCTCCTGCAGCACCAGCGGGACCGCCTGGGAGGGCGAGACGTTGAAGCGAGGAGCGAGCGCGGGGAAGGTGACGCCCAAAGGGAGCGTCCCGAGCCGCGCGGGGTTGCCGAAGCCGTATCTGCCACACATATGCGCGCAATGTACCGCAGGCATCCCTTCCCTTCCAACCCCAGTCTGGCTAGCCTTAAAGGCTCATCCGGAACGGATCACCGTTCCCCTGACCCTCCTCCTGCGGATCGGCACTGCGGGGGGCACCTTAGACCACAGGGAGGATTGCCGAGTGGCAAAGCTCAAAATCCGCCGCAACCCTACGCGGCGCTACGAAGCCGTGTACATCGTCGATAGTGCGATCGAAGATGCGGCCATTCTGGAAAAGTTGGACAAGCTGCAGAGCCTTCTGAATCTCGCCGCACCGGCTGAGATCGAGCATTGGGGCCGTCGCCAGCTCGCGTACAAGATTGGCCGCCACGACACGGGCTACTACGCGATCGCGCGCTTTGAAACGACCCCCGCCGTGCTTCCCGAGTTCGAGCGTGCGCTCAAGCTCGACGAAGGGATCATCCGCTATCTCATCTCGCTGGCCGAGCATGAGCTGGGTGCCCCGAAGCTCAGCGATGAAGAGCTCGCTTCGCGCCGTCGCGCGGGCGATGACGACGACGACGACGAGGATTAAATCATGCGCCGCCAAAAGAAGCCCTGCCCGATCACGGAAGCGGGAATCCGCTACGTCGACTACAAGGATGACCGTCTCCTCGCTCGCTTCATCACGGATTACGGCAAGATTCTGCCGAGCCGCCTGAGCGGTGTTGACGCGCGTCACCAGCGTCAGCTCTCGAAGGCCGTCAAGAAGGCGCGTTTCCTGGCGCTCCTTCCGTATGTGAAGGGACAGACGGGCTGAGCATGAACGGAGCAGTCGCGTCGGAGCTCGCCGCGACCGCTCCGCAGGAGCGGAGGTGGCGGTGGTTCGTGCTGGCGCTGGTGCTGATGGTGCTCGTCACCGCAGCCCCGGCTTGGCCCGCGTCACTGTCGCTGATGGCCGGAGCGATTCGGCTGCTGCTGCCGGTTGAGCAGTTCGCCCTGCTCGTCCTTGTCGCGATCGCCTCCTGCGCGATCATCGGCTGGTGGTCAGGTGGTCGGCTCGTGATGGCCCTGCTCTGGGTCGTGGGTGCCGGGTACGTCATCTGGAAGGTGCCGCTCCCGTTCACGGGCTACGGTGCATTCGGACGTGGCTGGGCGCTCACCTTAGGCGCGTCGTTTGGCCTCGTGTGCCTGGCGTCGCCACGCCAGGCGCTCCTCACCCGGGCGCTTGGATCCATCGGACTGGCGGCCGTCGTGACGGCCGCCGGCTTCACGGCCCGCACCAGCGACGGTGCGACTCTGTTTGACGGTCCGGCGCAAATGCTTTCCGGGGAGTATCAGCGCCGGCTCGGTGAGTCGCTGCAAAGTTGGCGCAGTCGGTCGGAATCGGAGTCGTGGCGCGCGTTCGCGCAGCGCTTCCCCTCGGCCGCCGACCGCGCGACGCAGATGGAAAACCTGCTGGTCGCCTTGGCTGAACCGCTCTCTGGAGCCGGTTCGGAACGGGGACTGATCCCGGGGCCGCTCGTATCGATTGCGCCGGCATTGCTGGCGCTCGAGTCGCTGTTCGCGTTGGCGTTGGGGTGGGCCACATATCACCGCCTGTCGAGGGTACGCATCGGTCCGCCATTGGGGGCGCTGCGCGACGTGCGATTCAACGATCAATTGGTATGGGGACTGATCGTTGGTGTGACGGTGCTGTTGCTACCGACGCTCGCCGAGTGGCGAACGGCCGGTGCGAATTTGATCTGTTTCTTCGGGTCGCTGTACGCCTTTCGGGGCGTCGGCGTACTCACTTGGTGGATCCCCGACCGACTCGCCGTGCCGGCGTTGCTCGCGTTGGTGGTGTTGGGCCCGCTCCTGGGTCCAGTCTGGGTCGTGGTCGTGCTGTTGGCGGTTACGTTCAGTCTGGGGCTTGGAGATACCTGGCGTGACTTCCGGACCGGTGCGCAACCGCGCCGACCGTCGCCACGCTGATCTCACACACTTTTACCGCAGGACCCGGAGCTCCCATGGAAGTCATCCTTCGCAACGCCGTCGACAAGCTCGGACATCCTGGTGACATCGTCTCCGTGTCCGCCGGCTTCGCCCGCAATTTCCTGATCCCCCGCGGCTTCGCGTTTGAAGCGACGACGGGCAATCGCAAGCGTATCGCGCTGGAAAAGGGTCGTCTCGAGGCGCTCGAGGCCGAGCGCGTCGCCGCGGCCGAAGCGATCGCGGAAAAGCTCGCCGAGGTCTCCGTGACCTTTGCCGCCCGCGTTGGAGAAGAAGGCAAGCTGTTCGGCTCCGTCACCACGGCCGACATCGCCCATCAGCTCGAAGCGCAGGGCTACCACATCGAGAAGCGCCAGATCGAGCTCAACGAGCCGATCAAGTCGCTGGGCGTCTACCGCGTCGGCATCCGCCTGCACGCCGACGTGAAGCCCGAGATCAAGGTGTGGGTGATCAAGCAGTAATCGGCATCAGACTGCCGGGGTAGGGGGAGTCCGGACTCGGACTCCCCTTTTTTTGCCCCTGTCCGAGTCGCTGTCCGACGCGCAACCTTCATCACTCCGATGGGGTACCGCCTCAGGCAGTGGCATTCCATCTCCGCATTCTCTCGAATCCATACATGGCAGAACGTCCGCCAAGCCCCGGCGAATCCATTGCGCGCCGCGCCGCAGCTCTCGCCAGTGACATGAAGGCCAACGATATCCTCGTCCTCGATTTGCGTGGAGTGACGGATATGACCGACTTCTTTGTTATTGCCAGTGGGACATCCGACACGCACGTCCGCGCCGTCGCGGAACACATCCAGGCAGGGTTGAAAGAGGGTGGCGTGTCTACCACGATGACGGAAGGTCTCACGCAGGGACGCTGGGCGCTGCTCGACTACGCGCACACCGTCATCCATGTCTTTCATCCGACGTTGCGCCAGTACTATCAGCTCGAACGGCTGTGGGGCGACGCAACGCCGGTACCTCTGGACACCGAAGCCATGCAGGGAGCCCGGTAAATGCCGCAGGCGCAGCGCTGGACACGATGGGGAGCCGCTCTGGTCATCGCGATCATGGCGCTCGCGTCGCCGCTTCAGGCCCAGTTCTTCGGGCAGAATCAGGTCCAGTACGATCGGCTGCGCTGGCGCGTCATCGAAACCGAGCACTTCCAGATTCACTACTATCCGGAAATCGCGGATGTGGCGCCCGATGCCGCGCGGATGGCCGAGCGTGCGTACGCTCGGCTCTCGCGTCTCATGGCGCACCAGTTCCGCGAGAAGAAGCCGGTGCTCATCTTCGGCTCGTCGGGCGACTTTGCGCAGAGCAATGTCTTTGGCGATCTCGGTGAAGGCACCGGGGGGGTGACCGACCCGCTACGGCAGCGCATGGCGCAGTTCTTCAGCGGAGACTGGGCCAGCTTCGAACACGTGCTGCAGCACGAAATGGTGCACGTGTTTCAGTTCGATATTTTCTCCCGCGGGCGGGCAGGCGCCGGCCTCCAGAACCTGGCGATGGTGAATCCGCCGCTCTGGTTCATGGAAGGGCTCGCCGAATACTTCTCGATCGGCGAGAAGCACCCGTGGACCGATGCGTGGGTGCGCGATGCCGTCACGAACAATGCGCTCCCCACCATCCAGCAGATGACGGAGCGCCCCGACAAGTATTTCCCATATCGCTACGGGTTTTCGGTGTGGCAGTATGTGGGCGCCCGATGGGGCGACGAAGTGATCGGTGAGATCATGAATGCCGTGCCCAGCGTCGGCATCGATCGCGCCTTCCGTCGGGAAATCGGCTTGTCACTCGACGAGCTGAGCGCCGAGTGGAAGCAGGCCATGCAGGCGAAGTATCTGCCCACCGTGGCCGAGCTGCAGCGCCCCCGCAGTTTTGCCGAACCGCTGCTGTCGCAGAACCGCTCAGGGAGCATCGCCAGCCTGTTCGTGGCGCCTGCCTTGTCTGACGACGGCAAGTACATCACGTACATCGCGTATGGCAGCTTCCTGCGCGGCGAAGTGTTCCCCGAGATGTATCTCGCCAACGGGGAGACGGGCAAGCGCATCGCGCGCCTCGTCAAGACGACGACGAATCCCGACTTCGAACAGCTGCGCTACATCTACTCGCAGCCGTCGTTTTCGCCCGACGCCCGGATGCTGGCCTTCACCGGGCAGAGCGGCGGACGCGACGTGTTGTACGTGATGGACGTGCAATCGCGGAAGATCCTGAAGAAGTTCGATTTCGAACTCGACCAGGTGCTGAGTCCGAGCTTCTCGCCCGACGGGCGTCGCATTGTCTTCAGCGGCATGCGGCGTGGCAGCAGCGATCTGTACATCGCCTCGCTCGATGCCGACGGATACACGCAGGTCACGAAGGATCCGTTCGGCGACCTCCAGCCACAGTGGTCCCCCGACGGGCGCACGATCGCGTTCGCCAGCGATCGCGGGGAGGATACGGATCTCGATATCCTGAAGATCGGCAAGTGGAAGATTTCCCTGCTGGACCTCGAAACACAGAAGGTCACGACGCTCGATGGCCAGCGCGGACTCAATCTCAATCCGCAGTGGGCCCCAGACGGCAACTCGATCGCGTACATCACCGATCGCACGGGCATCGCCAACATCTTCCTGTACGACCTCGACGCGAAACAGCATTTCCAGCTCACGAATGTCTTGGGCGCCGTGACCGCCGTGGCCGAGCAATCGCCGGCGATCACGTGGGCGCGCGGTGCCGACGTGCTCGCGTTCGTCTACTACGAAAAGACGGACCACGCGATCTGGAAGATCCGCAATCCGCGGTCGCTCAAGAAGGAGCCGTATCGCGATCCGGTCGTCGTCGCCCAGGCGGGCCGGCCAGCGGTTGTGACGCCGACCGTACCGGTCAGGGTCGATCCCACGGCGCACTTGAATCGTGCTGCCGTGAGCGACACGGTGGCGGCTCGTCAGTCGTTCTATCGGCCAGTGGTCGGCGCCACGGCGCGCGTCTCCGACGACCTGCCGGTATCGGTTGCCGCCCGCCTCTCGGAAACGGTGAGCGTTCGGGCGATGTT
>CANGXK010000128.1 GCA_947457715.1 Gemmatimonadota bacterium | reverse complement strand
GACACCCGACACCATCGACGCCTACATCGCCGGGTTTCCACCGGAGGTGCAGGTGGTTCTGCAGCAGGTGCGAGCGACGATACGCGCGGCAGCCCCCGACGCTATCGAGGCGATTACACACCGGATTCCCACGTTTGTGTACGGTGGGAATCTGGTGCACTTCGCCGCGTTCAGTCGCCATGTCGGCCTGTACCCCGCACCATCCGGAACGGAGCACTTCAAGGCGCAGTTGGCTCCGTACAAAGCGGGGAAAGGTTCCGTGCAGTTTCCGCTCGGCCAGCCCATGCCGGTGGCGTTGATCGGGCAGATCGTCGCATTGCGCCTGCAGGAACTGCGCGACGCAACGGAGGCGAAGGCACGTGCGAAACAGTCGGTGAAGACGCGACGGTAGCCTGTCCTCGTGCGCCCGGCTCTACTCGTGCCGGAGCTCCGCCATCTGCTCGGCGTGTCGTGCATCATGGTGCGCAATGAGCTCCATCCACGCGCGCAGCGTCAGCGGTCCGATGAACGGGTGCGGGAAGATGATCCCGTCGAGGACGGTGGGATCCGCGGCGGTGAAGGCGTCGAGGACGGCGACACGCGAGGCGAGGAGCTGCGCAAGCGCCGCGTCGGCGTCCAGTGATTCGGACGGACGTACGCGTTCCGGCGCTTCCACCTTGATTCCACGCTGGCGGACCCACCCAATCGACTTTGCCGTCAGCCGTGCCGCCTGCAACTCCTCGGCCGTTGCCGTGCGCGGAAGCTCTGCTCCCTTCGCGATCATGCGCGCGACATTCCCCTCCACACGCGCAACGTGTTCGACGATCTGCGCGGCCGACCAGCCGCTGTCCTTCGCGCCAGCGGTGCGCGTACGGTCGGCCATTGGCATCGACGTATATCGGGTGAGCAACTGCTCGCGCTCATGCTGCAGGAGTGCCAGCAGCGCGGGCACGGACGTCGTAGGAGTAGTCATCACAAAAACGTATCGCGTGCGACCAGCCCCTGCCTGCCGCGACCAGCCCTGCCTTTCCACGGGCGTGTGGTATGCTTCGTGCGCCCAAGCGTTCCACCACGCACGGCTGCTACGGCACGTTCAGCGCTGCGCCTGACGGCCCAAGCTGTCGCGGCGCTGCTGTCTACGGTCGCCTGGCGAGCGCACGTCCCGTGCGGATGACGGCTGACGCCTGATCGGCCGTGCCCGATAGGAGCAGGCCGAGATACCCCTTCTCGATCCGGTCGGCGATCGTGCCGGCGGTGGCCGTCATCATGCTCGGCATGCCCGCCTTGGCGCCAAGGTCGCGCACGCGCTGGCAGGCCGCTTCGGCCGCCGGTGCGTTGCCGCCCATGTCGCGCGTGAGGCTGCCGATGCCGCATGACAGCAGGCTGTAGCCGGGGACTGCTGCGATGTCGGCGATCGCACCGATCGCACCTTTGTCTTCGACCATCAGCATGGCGACGACGGTGCCTTTCGGATTGGCGGGCGACCAGACATTGGCCCCTGCCTCCGTGAAGAATGCGGCCGCCGTGCGCGCTTCGGCCACACTGCGCACGTGCGGGATCACCACGCCGTCGGCGCCGAGACCGAGCACTTCCTTCACGCGGGCACGCGTGGTTTCGACGCCGGCGTCTTCGATGGTCGGGACGCGCACGAGCAGTGTGGGCCGAGTGGCGGCGCTGCTCATTTTGATACCACTCACTAGCGCCCGCACGGCATTTGCATCGTACGCCCCTTCGAGATTCAGGAAGAGGTAGTCGAGCAGCGGGTTTTCGGCGAGCGCTTTCGCGCCGGCTTCCGTGTACAGCGGCGGCAGTCGCGTGGCGCCGGCCGCAGGGGCACCGGGCGCGCGCTCACTGGGCACGAACATCCCGAACGTGGCCGCGCCGGACTTCCACTGCAAGAGTGCGCCGCCGCCGATGGCTGCAGACGGCGAGGTCTTCGAGATGCTCGCGCAGCCGCCGAGGACGGTGGCGACGAGTGGTAATGCAACGAGCCAGCCGGTGCGACGCATGTGCGGTTCTCCCCGTGTGTGAGCTCCTGTTCTCCCGTCCGAAGAGCACATGATAACGCAAAACGCGCCGGGCATGACGCCCGGCGCGCTTTCGTGTCGTCCACGGAGGTTCGTAACGACCCGTGGTCGTGATGGCACCTGCAGCCATCTGAGTCCGTGTCGGCACCCGATTGAGCGGGGATCCGTTCCCGGCCAACGGTTCGTCCCACGCGGTGGTGGGATTCCTGCAGCGGGTCAATGCACGCGGTGCCTTCGCGCTTCGCCTCTGTCACCTCGAGGAATCGGGATCGGTCCCCGACCCGCCGAACCATCGTGGAGGCATCGCCCTCACTCTGCACGTCGAAAGTGCAACCATTCTGCGACGCGCACTATCGGGTTTTGCCCGACGCGTTGCCGTGCGCGTTGACACGCGATCCCGTTATGCTGCACGGGTGATCCGGTTCTCCTCACCGCCCGACGCCAGCGCGCTTCCCGAGCGCTTTCCGAGTCCCTTCGACCGCGCGGCGGTGCATCCGCTGGCGCATCAGGCCGCTCTGGAAACTCTGGCCATGCTGCAATTGGCCGAAGTGGCCCCCTGGAGGCTCGATGAGCCCGGGAACGGCAAAATGTTCGGGGTGCTGGTGGTTGTGGCTCCTGACGGCACCGCGGGCTATTTGCGGGCCTTCTCGGGGATGATGGCGGGGCAGTGGACGATCGACGGCTGGGCCCCGCCGACGTACGATGCGGCGGCGCGCGACGCCGTCTGGATTCCCGGTGAGGCCGAACTGTACGACCTCGGCGCCGACGACGAGGCACGGACCGCGCGCTCGCGCGAATTGCTGCCGGCGATCCAGAACACGTACCACTTCGTCAATGCGCTGGGCGAGGTGCGCGCGTTGCGCGAGCTGTTCGCGCCCAAGGAGCCGCCCGGCGGTGCCGGTGACTGCGCGGCGCCGAAGCTGCTGGCGTGGGCGTACGCACAAGGGTTGCGTCCGCGCGCGCTGGCCGAGTTCTGGTGGGGCGCCCCGCCGCGCACGGGCGATCGTCGCGCCGGCTCGTTCTATCCGGCCTGCCAGGGGAAGTGTTCACCCATTCTCGCGCACATGCTGGGCGGGCTTCCGGCCGATCCGCCGCCGGTGTTCGGTGCCGGCGTGATCGCCGACTCGGAGCCAACCGTGGTGTACGAAGACGCGCAAATCGTTGTGGTCGACAAGCCCAGCGGACTGCTGTCGGTGCCGGGACGCAGCGGACTGTTGCGGGATTCGGTGTCGACGCGGCTGCGGGCCCGCTATCCCGACAGCACGGGGCAGCTGGTGGTGCATCGTCTCGATCTCGACACGTCCGGCTTGTTGCTGGCGGCGAAGGACACCGCCACTTTTTCCGCGTTGCAACGGCTCTTCTCGTTGCGGGCAATCCGGAAGCGCTATGTCGCGTGGCTCGATGGCGACGTCGTGGGCGACGAAGGCGTGATCGACTTTCCGATGCGCATGGACATCGACGATCGCCCCCGGCAGATCCACGATCCGGTGCACGGAAAGGCTGCGGTGACGGAGTGGTGCGTCGTCGAGCGCTCACGTGGGCGCACGCGAGTGGTGCTGACGCCCCACACCGGACGGACCCACCAGTTACGCGTGCACGCGTCCAACCCGCTGGGTCTCGATGCACCGATCGTCGGGGACCGCCTGTACGGACGCACGGCTCCCGACTTCGGTGAGCGCTTGCTGCTCCACGCCGAATCGCTGGCGTTCGTGCATCCCGGCACGGGCGAGCCGGTCGTGATCGAGCGTCCCGCGCCCTTCTGACGTCCTCTCGAGGCACCGCGCCGTCGCTGCTGCCCGGTCCGCTAGCATATTGCACGATGCCTCCCGTGCTCCTTCTGGTGTTCAACCGGCCGGCCGTCGTCCGGCAGCTGGTGTCGGCGATCCGCCCCCACCGGCCGAGCCGTGTGTACGTCGCGGCCCACGGGCCACGGGCGGCACGCCCCGATGATGCGGTGCGATGCGCCGGGGTGCGAAGCAAAATCGCGCGTGGCGTGGACTGGCCCTGCTCGCAAGAACGGGCGGGCGTGATTCTGGAGGATAACGGTGTATCGGCGCCGGACTATCTCCCGTTCGCCGCGGGCCGAGCTGTCACTGCGCGCAGGCCGGTCACGTGTGGGGATGGGCCACGTGGTCGCGCGCATGGCACTGGTCGATGCTGCAGCATCGAGGGGCTGTCCGTCGTTCCCGCCGTGAACCTGATCCACAGCATCGGGGACGGCGACGATGCCACGCACCAGCCTGTTGCCGCGCATCCCTTGCGTTACGCGCACGGCGATGCGCTGCCGTGGCCACTGATCCCTCCGACGGCGGTGATCACCGACCCACGGTATGATGCGCTGCGCACACGATCTCACCATGGCTCGACGCGTCGACGGCTCCCGGACGCCTGGTGGGCGCTGTTGGAGGCGTTCGCGTGACGCGATTGCCGACCGCTCCGGTGCATGCCGAAGCTCCGCGGCTCCTCATGCTGATCTTTGCCGATGGGGTCGGTGGCATGGAGCGTCGCGTGTCGATGCTGGCCGATGCGCTGGAGGTGCGTGGTGTCCGCTGCGAGTTCGTTGCGCTGAGGTCGTCGTCGGCCGCGCGCGGTTTCCTGGCACACCGCGAGGTGCGCGTGCTCGATGCCGAGCGCGGCCGCTCGCCGTGGCTGTCGGTCCGTCGCTGGTCACGACTGCGCACGCTGCTCCGGGCAACGACCTACCACGCGGTGCTTTCGTTCGGGCAACACGCCAACGCGCTCGCTTGTGTGGCCGCGATCGGCACCGGTCAGCGCGTCGTCATCAATGAGATCGGGAATCCGTTTCTGGCGCGTCGACGCCGATGGAACCGCACCGTGATGCATGCGTATCGTCTCGCCGACATGCTGGTGCTGCAGACGCAACGACTGGCGGACGAGATGCGCCAGCAGTTGCCGGTGCCGGGCACGATGGCGGTGCTTCCCAATCCTGTGCATCCGGACGCCGCCTCGCCGCCGCCCGCCCCCGGTCGGCCCCGCGTGATCGTGGGACTCGGCCGCCTCGTACGGAACAAGCGCTACGGCGACCTGCTCGAGGCGTTCGCCCGACTCGCGAGTCAGCATCCCGACTGGCGCTTGGTGATCATGGGCGACGGGCCGGAACGTGTATCGCTGATCGCGCGGGCGCAGGCACTCGGACTTGCTGACCGCGTGAGCCTGCCCGGGGTGGTGCCTGCACCGTGGCCGCAGCTGCGCGCGGCCTCGGTGCTCGTGCACTGCTCAGAGCACGAGGGCTTCTGCAACACGATTCTCGAGGCGCTCAGCACGGGATGCGCCGTCATTGCCAGTGACAGCCTGTATGGTACCCGTGAAATCCTGCAGGAGGGCGCGCTCGGAGTGCTCTATCCCGTGGGCGATGTCGATGCGCTGACCCGGCATCTCGAGCAGCTGTTGAGCGATCACGCGCGACGCGACGCGCTCGCGCAGGCCGGACACGCCGAGATGACACAGTACAGCGTGGCCGCGATCGCCGACCAGTGGATGGCCACCCTGCAGCTCGGAGCGCGCTGACGCAGGCCGCACATCGTCATCTGTGCGCACGGGCGCACAGGGAGCCATTGGCCCGTTGGCGTGGCTCGCCGGTCTTCGGGCCTGCGCAACCGCATCTCGCACCACAATCGGTGCACCGGCTGCGGTAACGCTGGTTGGCGCGTGGTGCGACCCGCGTGGTGGCCATGGTCGAGCGGTTCGGCCTGATCTGCATCGAGGTCTGGATGGTTCGACGCCCAGTGGTCGGCGCCGCCATTGCCGAGAACGAAGTCCTCCCGAGACTGGATCTGGTGTGCCGGCCGTGCTGCACGTTCTCGACGACTCGGCGAGGGCGGTCGCGCTCGATGAGCGCGGATCCTGCAAGGTGCCTCATCACGATTGCCTCGCCGGGCAGCAGGCGCACTGGACGGCATTGATCGAATCAACGGCGTCGAGTACTACGGCGCCCGTTGGCTGACGGGCCCGTGATGCCTACGTTGGATGGTATGCACAGCACGTCGACTCTACCGGATGTGATCACCCTCGTCGCGCTTGCGCGCGAGGCGGGTCGGGCCATTCTCGAGGTGTACAACGGCACGGTGCCAGCCGCGGTCGCGCTGAAGTCGGACCGCAGCCCGCTCACCGAAGCCGATCTGCGCAGCCAGGCGGTGATTGGCGCCGGACTCGCTGCGCTCGAGCCCGCGACGCCGATCGTCTCGGAGGAGGATGGCGTCGCGTCGGACACCGCGAGCGCGCCGGCCCGTCGCTATTGGCTGGTCGATCCGCTCGACGGAACCAAGGAATTCATCAAGCGTTCGGGCGAGTTCACCGTGAACATCGCGTTGATCGTCGATGGAGTACCGGTCGCGGGTGTGGTGCACGCGCCGGTGCTCGATGTGACCTGGCTGACCGGCGAACGTGGCGCGGAGCAATGGACCGGCACGATGCACACGCCGATCGCGGTGCACGCGCCGGCGTTGCCGAGTGCGCTGCGCGTCGTGGCGAGCCGCGATCACGCCGGCGCCGCGGTACAGGCGATGCTCGACGCCCTGCCGGGGGCGACGACGCTCTCGATGGGCAGCTCGCTCAAGTTCTGTCTGGTGGCCGAGGGGCGCGCCGATCTGTATTTCCGCGATGGGCCCACGATGCCGTGGGACACGGCGGCGGCGCATGCGGTCCTGCGGGCCGCCGGTGGCGAGGTGTACGGCACGACCGGCGTCCCGCTTCGCTACGACCATCCCCGCACGCGTAATCCCTCGTTCGTCGCCATCGGTGATGTGTCGCTGAACTGGATGGCCTTGCTGCCCACGAGCGTGCCATGACGCCGACGTCCTCCGGCATGCTGCGTCGCGGACATCTCTCGGCGCTCGAAAACGAATCGATTCATGTGCTGCGCGAAGTCGCCGCACAGTTCGAGCGACCGGTGCTGCTCTTCTCGGGCGGCAAGGACTCGATCGTGGTGTCGTGGCTGGCGCGGAAGGCATTCTTTCCGGCCCCGCCGCCATTTCCGCTGCTGCATATCGACACCGGGCACAACTTTCCGGAAACGATCACCTTCCGCGATGCGTACGCCGCGCAGCTGGGATACGAGCTGCTGGTGGCCAGCGTGCAGGAGTCGATCGACGCGGGGCGTGCGCAGGAAGAGACCGGGCCCGGTGCGAGCCGTAATGTGCTGCAGACGGTGACGCTGCTCGATGCGCTCGCGTCGCTCAAGGCCGACGCGGCCATCGGCGGCGCCCGTCGCGATGAGGAAAAGGCGCGG
>CANGXK010000127.1 GCA_947457715.1 Gemmatimonadota bacterium | reverse complement strand
TGTCGGATTCCCCGTCGGATTCTCCATTGGGCTCGCGGAGCAACGCGTGAGCACGCATGGCGGGGCGATTCGGTTGGCGATGGCGCAGCTGATCGCCTGGCGATCGGTGTCGTCGCGACCGTTGCGCGCGCTGCTGCTGTGCGGAGGCTTCGGCGTGGGCGTGGGCGTGATGATCGTCCTGCTGGCCGTTGGTGAAGCGATGGTGCGTCAGGCCAGTCAGGAGCGTCTGGTGGGAGGCGGTCAGATCACCGTGCTGCCCGAAGGCGTCGATATCGAAGTGCTGACCACCGGCGGGCTCGGCGGTCTGTTCTTCTCGGTGCCCAACGCACGTTTCGTGCATCGTCAGGTACTGAATGCGCCCCGGTTGAGCGATGTGGTCAGCGTGGCGGCGCCGCAGCTCGAGGGGAAGCTGCTGTATGTCACCACACGGGACGGCCTCGAACATCCGGTGCGGGCCAGCGGCGAGATCCCGTCGGCCACACGCGCGCTGGGCGCGTTGCCCACCCTTGCCGCCGGCGAGTGGGACGACGACGAGGGCGATCGTCGCTGGATGACACCGACGCCGGCCGAGCTCCGTCACGACATCGATCACTTCCATGTCCCGGGTGCGGGGATGGCCAATCGCGAATCGTGGGGCGAGTGGCACTACTTCAATGTGCTCTCGCCCGACGCAAACCGGTGGGCCTTTGTGTCCTTCATCGTGGGCGGCGATGTCACCGGCGACCGGTGGGGCGGGCAAGTGCTCGTCACATTGCACGAGCGTGGGCGTGCGCCGCGTCGCTTCAGTCGCACCGCACCGAAGGAGCGCGTCCGCTTTTCGACCCGCGACGCCAATCTCACGATCGGCAACGACAGCGTGCACGTTTTGCCCGATGGTCGCTACGCGGTGCGTGCCAACGTGCGCGAGGAGGGCCGCGGGACGCCGCTCACGCTCGATCTCGTGCTGTCGCCAGCGCCGCGGGTAGACTTCCCGGGCGCCACGTTGGTGAGTGGCGACTTCACGTCAGGCTACGCCGTACCGGCGCTAAGGGCCGACGCCACCGGATCGCTGTGCGTCGGCACGTCGTGCGAGCGTTTCGATGGCGCGCAGGCCTATCATGATCACAACTGGGGTGGCTGGCGCGGCGTCACGTGGGAATGGGGATCGGCCCGCGCCGGTGAGTTTACCCTGCTGTATGGTCGCGTGAGCCCCGAAGACTCCGCGGGTGGCAGCGCACCGCTGTTCGTCTACGTCACCGACGCCTCGGGTTTTCTCGCGCTCTTCCGCCCGCGGGTCATTCGATACGACGATACGCGTGAGGTGCGCACCGCGCGGGGGCTGCTCAAGGTGCCCGCCACGGCGGAGTTGTTCGACGTGCGGGGGGACGATACGCTGCGCGTCACGCTGACGATCGACGATGCCGTCGCAACCGACACGCGCATCGGACTCGTGGAACGTGGCGACAGCGAGACGGCGCGAGCGCTCCGCCGGCCGTGGTTCGTCCAGATGGCCGGCGAAGCGCGGGTTGAAGGACGCGTCCGCGGACAGCCCCTCGCCGGCCGCGGACGTGGCTTCTTCGAAACCTATCGATGATGCATCGCCGCGTGCGCGTGTCGTTTGGCCGTCGCGGGCCTGGTTGCGCATGCGGAGGTGCGGCTCGGCCTGCCGACGTGCCCCCCGTTGGCGGATATACTTGAGGGATGACCGTGCCGACTGCATCCGCCGACGCCGCGCTCCGACTCGTTCGGGGTGAATCCGCCTTGCCGCACGACCTGTTGGGCGCGCATCCCACCACCGTCGACGGTGTCGCTGGCGTGGCGATTCGCGCCTTCCAGCCGAACGCTGCCGCCATGGCCGTCGTTCTCGGCGAACAACGCTGGCCGATGCAGCGCGATGAGGACGGACTGTTCACGCTGTTCCTGAGCGATCGGACCGCGTCGCTGCCGTATCGCTTCGAACGCACGTTCGGCGACGGGCGCCTCGACGTGTGCGATGATCCGTACCGCTTCCGGCCCACCCTCGGTGAGATGGACCTTCATCTCTTCAACGAGGGACGCCATCTGCGTCTTTGGGAGAAGCTCGGTGCGCACGTCTGCGAGCTCGACGGCGTGTCGGGTACCTCGTTCGCCGTATGGGCGCCGAACGCCACCCGCGTGTCGGTGATCGGGACGTTTAATGCGTGGGACGGCCGGACGCATCCGATGCGTCTGCTCGGTGCGAGCGGGGTGTTCGAACTGTTCGTGCCTGCGGTCGCCGCTGACGCGATGTACAAGTTCGAGATCCGCTCGCCGAGTGGCGCGTTGCGGGTAAAGACCGATCCGTATGCCTTCCGGATGGAACAGGGCCCCGGATACGCGTCGATCGTGCAGGCACGCGGTACGTACAAATGGAACGACGGTGCCTGGCTGGCGCAGCGTGCCGATGCTGATCCGTTGCGCGAGCCCATGCTCGTGTACGAGGTGCACCTCGGCTCGTGGATGCGCGGCGAGCACAATCGCCTGCTCACGTACGCCGAATTGGCGCCTCGGCTGGCGGCACATGTGTAGCGCATGGGCTTTACACACGTCGAGTTGCTGCCCGTGCTCGAGCATCCGTTCGGCGGATCGTGGGGCTATCAGGTGGGTGGCTATTTCGCACCCACCTCGCGTCATGGTTCGCCTGATGAGTTCCGGTTGTTCGTCGACACGATGCACGAAGCGGGCATCGGTGTGTTGCTGGATTGGGTGCCGGCGCACTTCCCCAAGGACGACTGGGCGCTGCGTCGGTTCGACGGCACCGCGTGCTACGAGCACGAAGATCCGCGGCTCGGCGATCACCCCGAGTGGGGCACGCACATCTTCAACTATGCGCGCCACGAGGTCCGCAACTTCCTGCTGGCCAACGCGCTGTATTGGATCGAGGAATTCCACATCGACGGACTGCGCGTCGATGCCGTCGCGTCGATGCTCTACCTCGACTACGGCCGCGAGGCGGGGCAGTGGCTGCGCAACCGTTTCGGCGGCCGCGAGAATCTCGATGCGGTCTCGCTGCTGAAGCAGCTCAATCATGCGGTGCATTCGCTGCATCCCGGCGTGATCACGGTGGCCGAGGAGAGTACCTCCTGGCCGCGAGTGACGCACCCGATCAGCGAGGGAGGACTCGGCTTCACGCTGAAGTGGAACATGGGTTGGATGCATGACACCCTGGATTACTTCAAGGTCGATCCCTTCTTCCGGAAGGGGGCGCACGACAAGCTGACGTTCGCCATGATGTACGAATACAGCGAACGATTCATGAATCCGCTGTCGCACGATGAGGTGGTACACCTCAAGAAGTCGTTGCTCGAGAAGATGCCAGGGGATGTGTGGCAGCGGTTCGCCAATCTGCGTGCGCTCATCGGCTATTCGATCACGCGTCCTGGCAAGTCGTTGTTCTTTATGGGCACCGAACTCGGATCGCATCATGAGTGGAATCACGACATTGGCCTCGAGTGGGATTTGCTGGGCGACGCCCGTCGTCAGGGGCTCATGGCGTTCATGGAGTCGCTCGGCGCGCTCTATCGGCAGCATGCGTGCTTCTGGCGGCGCGACCATGAACCGTCTGGATTCGGCTGGATCGACGTCTGCGACAAGGAGCAGTCGGTGCTGTCGTATGCCCGGTACGATGGGGCCGGGCACGCGATAGTCGCACTCAATCTCACACCGGTGCCGCGTGAGACGTATCGCCTGGGCGCGCCTTCGCTGGGTACCTATCACGTGGTGCTCAACTCCGACGCGCCCGCGTTTGGCGGCGGCGGCTATCCGGTTGCCGAGATGGTGGAGGCGGAATTGGTGCCCTACCACGGCTTCCCGCAGTCGATCACGGTCTCGCTCCCTCCGCTCAGCATGCTGGTCCTGCTCCCAGTCGAGCCGCCGCATGAGCGTGGCGGGTTGACTGATCCAGCCTCCATCGATTCGCGGGTCCTCTCACCGCACGTGCGATCGCCGCAGGGGAAAAGGCCGAAGTCGCCGAAACCGGCAAGGGTCGCCAAGGCGCCGAAGGCCGCGAAGGCCGCGAAGGCCGCGAAGGCCGTCAAGGCACCCAAGGCGGCAAAGAGGTCGAAGCGGGAGAAGGCCGCGAAGCCGAAGACTCCACCGGCCGAATCATGAGCCGACCTGGGGCGAAGACGGTGGTGTTCGGTCTGCTCACGCTGCTCGCGGCGGCGGTGTGTGTGCGGCTGGGTATCTGGCAGCTCGATCGGCTTGCGCAGCGGCGTGCCCAGAATGCGATCGTGCTCGCGCGCGGCACGATGCCCCTGGTCGATGCGTCGGCGCTGAAGGGGACCGATACGACCGACACCCACTGGCGTCGTGTGCATCTGCGTGGCGTGGCCGACTATGCGAATGAGGTGGTGCATGCCACCCGCTCCCAGGCCGGATCACCCGGGGTGCACCTGTTGACGCCGGTGCGTCCGCTCGACGGCGCGTGGGGGGACACGGCGGTCCTGCTGCTTCGCGGCTTCGTATACTCGGCCGATGGTCGCACCTTCGACCGCGACAAAGCGCGCGAGGCCGATACGCTGGACCTCGAGGCGCTGCTGATTTCCTTTCCGGCCCACAAGCCGGGCACGGTGCGGATGCCGACGGCGACGCGCGCGGTGCGGCTCCTCGACCGCGATACGATCGCCGAGCTCACGGGCACACCGCTCGCCCCCTTCGTGCTGCTCGCCCTCGGCGACACCGCGATGTACGACATCGCGAAGGCCTCCCGCGTACCGCCGCCGTCGCCGTCGGAAGGGCCACATCAGTCGTACGCGATGCAGTGGTTCGCGTTCGCGCTGGTCTTCGTTGTCGGCTTCGTCGCGTTCACGTGGGGGCCCGGTGCGCGGGCCGGCAGCACATTCACCGCTGATCACCCCGGTCGTGATCTGGGCGGCATGGGCAACGCCCAGGACGACTGAACGGCCCGGCCGGTAGGTCGGACCGGCGGTCCGGGCGTCACGCGGGCAGTACGATGCACCTGAACCGGCCGATGGAGGCTGCACGGGGGCTGGCCGCGGGCATTGTTCCGCATGCTCGGGAACCTCACGCCACCGTCGTGAACGGCAGTGGCAACGGCCCCAAGGCGTTCGGGCCCTTACGGCCGCCCGATGCTGGTGTACGTGAAGCCCTGCTTTCGCACGTCGTCGCCACGATAGACGTTGCGGAAGTCGAGCAGTACCCTCTGGTTCATCGATGCGCCGATACGCTCAAGATCCAGCGCACGGAACTCGTTCCACTCGGTGATGATGACCAGCACGTCGGCGCCAGCCGCGACATCGTATGCGTCGGCACACCAGTGCACGCCCGGCAGCAGCGCGCCCGCTTCGTGCATCGCCGCCGGATCGTAGGCGCGAACCGTCGCCCCCGCATCCTGCAGGGCGGGGATGATGGCGAGACTCGGCGCCTCACGCATGTCGTCGGTGTTCGGCTTGAAGGCCACCCCCAGCACGCCGACCGTCTTGCCGCGCACTGAGCCGCCGCAGGCGGTCATCACACGCGAGGCCATCACACCCTTTCGCCGATCATTCACCTGCACCACGGCTTCCACGAGGCGCGCCGGCGACCCGTATTCCTGCGCCGTACGTACAAGCGCCACGGTGTCCTTCGGGAAACACGAGCCGCCATACCCCGGCCCGGCATGCAGGAACTTCATCCCGATGCGGCCGTCGAGACCCATGCCCCGCGCGACGTCCTGCACATTCGCGCCGACCTTTTCGCATAGGTCCGCCATCTCGTTGATGAACGTGATCTTGGTCGCGAGGAACGCGTTGGCCGCGTACTTCGTGAGTTCCGCCGTTTCGAGCGTCGTCAGGACCATCGGCGTTTCGATGAGATAGAGCGGGCGGTACAACGCCTGCATGACCGCGCGCGCACGGTCGGTTTCGACGCCGATCACGACGCGGTCGGGGCGCATGAAATCGCCGATCGCCGAGCCTTCACGCAAGAACTCCGGGTTTGACGCCACGTCGAACTCGGCCGTCGGATTCGTGTCGCGAATGATCTCCGCGACGCGACGCCCGGTTCCCACCGGCACGGTGCTCTTCGTGACGACGACCGTATAGCCCTGCAGTGCCCTGGCGATCTCCACGGCCGCCGCCTCCACGAAACGCAGGTCGGCGTGTCCGTCGCCGCGACGCGAGGGCGTGCCGACGGCGATGAAGACCGCATCCGCTTCCGACACGGCCGTCGCGAGGTCGGTCGTGAACGAGAGACGGCCGCTCTTGAGCCCCTTGGCGACCAGCGCCTCGAGGCCCGGCTCGTAAATTGGGATCTCGCCGCGCCGCAGCCGCTCGATCTTCGCCGCATCGAGGTCGACACAGGTGACATCCGGGCCGAACTCCGCAAAGCACGCACCGGAGACGAGGCCGACGTAGCCGGTCCCGATCATGGCAATCTTCATCGCTGGTCAGTCTCCGATCTGAAAGTATTCGCGATACCAGGTGACGAACTTCGCCACGCCGGTCTCGATGGGCGTCTGCGGCGCGAAGCCGACATCTTGAATGAGTGCATCGACGTTGGCGTACGTGGCCGGCACATCGCCCGGCTGGAGCGGCAGCATCCGCTTCTCCGCCACGCGGCCCAACGACTTCTCAATGGTCTCGATGAGATACATCAATTCGACCGGGTTGTTATTACCAATATTGTAAATGCGATACGGCGCCTTGCTGGTGGCCGGATCGGGCACGTCGGAATTCCACTCCGGGTTCGGCTCGGCGGTGTGATCACTGGTACGGATCACGCCTTCGACGATGTCGTCGATGTACGTGAAGTCACGCTGCATCTTGCCATGGTTGAACACGTCAATCGGCTTGCCTTCGAGAATGGCCTTCGTGAACAGGAACATGGCCATGTCTGGGCGGCCCCACGGACCGTACACGGTGAAGAAGCGCAGCCCCGTGGTCGGCAGGCCGTACAGATGACTGTACGTGTGCGCCATCAGCTCGTTCGCTTTCTTCGTCGCAGCGTACAGCGACACGGGGTGATCGATGTTCTGGTGCACCGAAAACGGCATCGCGGTGCTGGCGCCGTAGACGCTCGACGACGACGCATACGTGAGATGCTGGACGCCGGTGTGGCGGCATCCTTCGAGGATGTTGATGAAGCCGACGAGATTACTCTCGATGTAGGCGTGCGGGTTGGTGATCGAATAGCGCACGCCGGCCTGCGCCGCCAGGTTGATCACCCGATCAAAGCGCTCTTCGCGGAACAGGCGCTCCACGCCGCTGCGGTCGGCCAGATCCATGCGGAACAGACGGAATCCCGGCTTGGCTGAGAGTCGCGCGAGGCGCGCCTCCTTCAGCGTGGGATCGTAGTAATCGTTGACGTTGTCGAGCCCCACC
>CANGXK010000126.1 GCA_947457715.1 Gemmatimonadota bacterium | reverse complement strand
CGCGCTCGCCGTGCCGCGCCAGGGCATCTTCCGCGGCACCGCCTCGGTGGTCAGCCTCGGCGACGCCGGCGTGCGCGACCGCGTGCTGCGCCCCGACCTCGCGCAGGCGGTGGGCTTCCAGCGCTCCTTCGCCCTTGGCGGCATGTATCCCAACTCCTCCATGGGCACCATCGCGCTCATGAAGCAGACGTTGATGGACGCCGAGTGGTATGGCCGCGCCTGGGGAACGTACGAGTCCAGTGGCCGCTCGCTGCTGCCGCCGGAAACCAGTGAGGCGCTGGCGGCGCTCGGCAAGGCCGTGAAGGGCACGCAGCCGGTCATGTTCGAGACCCGGAGCGAAGAGGAATACCTCCGCGCCTACAAGCTCGCGCAGGACTACAAGCTCACGCCGTGGTTTCGCGGCAACGGTCAGGAATACCGGCTGCTCGACGTGCTGAAGGGTCGCCCGCAGCCGATGGTGCTGCCGCTGAACTTCCCCGACGCACCGAACGTGTCGAGCCCGGAAGCGGCCGCCAACGTGTCGCTGGCCGATCTCCGGCACTGGTACCTCGCGCCCACCAACCCGGCGCAGCTGGCCGCCGCCGGCGTGCCGTTCGCCATCACCGCGGACGGCCTCTCCTCGCTCACGCAGTTCCTTCCGAATCTCCGCACCGCCGTGGCACGTGGCCTCGCGCCCGACAAGGCGCTGGCAGCGCTCACCACCGTGCCCGCCACGTTCCTTGGCATCGAGAAGACGCACGGCACGATCGCCGTCGGCAAGGCGGCCAATTTCGTGATCAGCGAGGGCGATCTCTTCACCGAAGAGTCGGCCGTGCGCGACGTGTGGGTGCAGGGACGGCAGTACGGTGTCACGCGGCCGCCGCAGGTGGACCCGCGCGGCACGTGGGCGATCACGTCCGACGATGCCGGCACGTTCAAGAATGTCACGTTGCGTCTCGACGGGCCGCTCAATCGCATCCGTGGCACGGTGGAAATGGCCGGTCGTCGCCCTGTGCCGCTCACGTCGGTGCGGATCATCGCCGAGACCGGTCGTCTGGAAGCGACGTTCGCCGGCGAGCCGCTTGGACAGGAAGGCTCGCTGCTGCTGGCCGGCTCCGTGAGCGACACGACGTTCTTCGGCTGGATGTCGCTCCCGAACGGGACCGACGCTCGCTATCGCGGCGCGCGCACCGAAGCCTTCGAAGGTCCCGCCCGTGGTACGGTGGCGGTGAAGGTGCCGAAGATCGATCTGCCGTTCGTCCGGCCGGCCATGGAGTTCGGCCGCGCGGCGCCGCCGGCGCAGCCCACCGTGCTGCTCGTGCGCAACGCCACCGTGTGGACGCAGGGCTCGCAGGGGCGTCTCGAAAACGCCGATCTGCTGGTGCAGGCCGGTAAGGTGGTGCGCGTGGGGCAGAAGCTCGCCGCGCCCGCGGGCGCTGTGATCATCGACGCCACCGGCAAGCACGTCACGCCGGGACTCATCGATCCGCATACGCACTCGGGTGTGAGCGATGTGAACGAATCGGGCTTCGCGATCGTCCCCGAGGTGCAGATGGGCGATGTGCTCACGCACAACAACATCTGGTTCTATCGTCAGCTCGCCGGCGGCCTCACCACCACGATGATCAAGCACGGGTCGGCCAATCCGATCGGTGGCGAGAACGTGTTCGTGAAGATCCGGTGGGGCTCGCTTCCCGACGAGTACAAGATCGTGGGCGCACCGCGCACGGTGAAGTTCGCGCTCGGCGAAAACCCGAAGCGCAGCCCGACGCGCTATCCCAACACGCGCATGGGCGTGCAGGAAATCATCCGCGATCATTTCCTGGCCGCGCGTGACTACGAGAAGGACTGGAAGGCCTGGGAGAAGACGAAGACGGGCATCCCGCCGCGCAAGGATCTGCGCATGGAAGCGCTGCTTGACATCCTCAACCAGAAGCTGCTCGTATCGTCGCACGGCTATCGCGCCGACGAGTTCCTCGCGCTGGTTCGCCTCGCCGAAGAATTCGGCTTCCGCATCCAGACGCTGCAGCACGGCGTGGAAGCGTACAAGATCGCCAGTGAGCTCAAGAAGTCGGGCGTTGCGGCGGTGGTGTGGAGCGACTGGGGCGCGTTCAAGCTCGAGGCGTACGATGCCACGTCGTACAACGCGCGCCTGCTCATGGAAGCGGGCGTGGTCACGTCGCTGCACTCCGACGATGCGGAAATCTCGACCCGCATGAACTGGGAAGCGGGCAAGCTGCTGCGCTCGGGCGTGAACGAAATCGATGCGCTCTCAACGGTCACGATCAATGCGGCGAAGGCCATCGCGGTCGACAAGACCGTGGGTTCGCTCGAAGCCGGCAAGGACGCCGACTTCGTGATCTGGAACGGCAATCCATTGTCGCAGTTCACGAAGGCCGAGCAGACGTGGGTGGACGGCAAGAAGTATTTCGCGCTCGACGACGACAAGGTGCTCCGCGAGGATATCGCGAAGCAGCGCGCGCAGCTCATTCAGGCCGTGATCGCGGCCGGTGTGACCGAGACGCCCGCCGCTGGTCCCGCGCGCGGCCGTGGCGGCGAGGGCGCCCGCAAGTGACCCGCTCATTCCTTTCGACATTCGACACCATGCGAACCATGAACACGACCGCACGTCGTACGCGTACGCGTCTCACGACGCTTGCGATGGCTACAGCAATCGCCGGGCTAGTCGCCCCTCGTGCGGCGATGGCACAGGAGCGCATGACGGTGGCCCCGCAGGAGCAGCCGGTGGTGCTGCGCGGCGCCACGATTCACACGGTGACCAAGGGCACGATCACCAACGGCACGATCGTCCTCGATCGTGGCAAGATCACGGCGATCGGCGGCCCCGAGGTGGCGGCGCCGCGCGGTGCCAAGATCGTGGACCTGGCTGGCAAGCACATCTACCCGGGTCTCATCGACGCCTACAGCACCGTCGGCATCACCGAAATCGGGTCCGTCGATGTGTCCAACGACATCAATGAACTCGGCGACTTCAATCCGAACGTGCGGGCCGAAGTCGCGGTGAATGCCGAGAGCCGGCACATCGGCACC
Source organism: Gemmatimonadota bacterium (assembly GCA_947457715.1). The sequence continues at coordinate 4,290 of CANGXK010000126.1, read as the reverse complement.
ACGCGCTCGGCGGGCGTGCTGGTGGCCTTCACCACGCCCGAGGGCGGTGTGATTTCGGGACTGTCGTCGGCGATGTCGCTGGAAGGGTGGACGTGGGAAGAGATGTCGATGAAGGGGTCGGCCGCACTGAACGTGAAGTGGCCCGACCCGAACGCGCAGCCGCGTCGCTTCGGTGGTGGTGGTCCCGGTGGACGTGGTGGTCCGGCCGGCCCGCCGCCGAAGACGTACGCCGAACAGGTGCAGCAGATCAAGGATTGGTTCTCCGAGGCCCGCGCGTATCGGGATGCCGTGAAGTCCAATCAGTCGGTGCGCACTGATTCGCGATACGCGGCCATGATTCCGGCGCTCGATGGTGCGATCCCGGTGGTCGTGGCCGCTGAAGGCGCGGCGCAGATCAACGATGCCATCACCTGGGGCAAGGCCGAGGGCGTGAAGGTGGTCATTCGCGGTGGGCGTGACGCGCTGTTCGTGGCCGATCGACTGAAGGCGGAGAAGATCACGGTGATTCTCACGTCGACCATGTCGGCGCCAGACCGGCAGTACGAAAGCTACGACAACGCGTATGCCACGCCAGGCAAGCTGCACGCTGCCGGCGTGAAGTTCGCGATTGCCGGTGGCAGTGGAGGCCTTTACAGCTATCGGTTGCCGTGGGAAGCCGGTGTGGCGGTGGCGTTCGGTCTGCCCGAGGAGGAAGCGCTCAAGGCCGTGACGATCAACGCCGCCGAGTCGATGGGCATCGCCGACAAGGTGGGTTCGCTCGAGGTGGGCAAGGAAGCGACGCTGTTGATCACCACCGGTACGCCGCTGGACATGACGAGCAACATCGAACAGTCCTACATCCAGGGCCGCGAGATCGACATGATGGACATCCACAAGCTTTTCTTCAAGAAGTACATGGAGAAGATCAAGCAGCAGGCGCCCAGAAAAATCACGCCGTAACGAGGCCGCGACGCGTGCGCGAAGGGCGAATGGTCCCGCCCTTCGCGCACGACAGCGGCTGCCCGTGCTGTCGCCGCAGGGTTGCCCGACGGTGTACCGTCGCCCCCAAGCCGACTAGGCCGACGGCGGCCAGCACCAGTGACGACGGCTCGGGCACCGTCGAGAAGACCGCCTCGAATCGGAGATCGCGCGGCGGCGGAGAGTTCCCGACGCCGTTGTATGTGCTCCAGGACGTTTCCGTTGGCGGAAGATTGGTGCTGACGAACGTGCCGCCGCCGTACACATCCGTCAGACTGGACTCGACGCTGGCGAACAGCCCCTCCCCGGTAATCGACAGGAACGCCACATAGCGGGCGCCGGCGGCCAGGGTGATGGCGGGCGCAAAATCGTAGGGTACCGACGACGGCAGGGGGGGTGGTGACGCGCTGAGTGGGCTCTGATAGAGCGCCGGACCAGTCGCCCGAAAGTTCACGTCATCCCATTGGTAGATGTACGCGTTGAAGGTGACCGGCGGCCCGATCTCAGCTTTCAGCCAAAAGGTGAAGCTTTCAAGTCTTGAACTGAGCGCGGTGAGCGTTTGCCCAACCGTCTGAATACCACCAACGCCCCACCCACCAACTTGATCGCCGCCCGGCACGCTGATGGTTTGCGCCGCGGCGGTGCGCACGAGCGCTGCCGACGCGAGGAACAGCACCACGGCTTTCTTCATAGGGCCTCCGAATCATCGCATACTGGAGAATGTTGCCTCGGAGCTCCAACGTACCGGGGAGTGGGTCACGCACTGTCGGGCGCGACCGGACACGGCCTCGGGCATGTCGACGCCGGCACCTCGCGGCGCGGACGGCGATCACCCTCCCAGAGCCATCCATCAATATGCAGCTCACTGATATTCCCTTCGAAACCGTCATCTGGGATGACGTTCCGCCCACCGAGCACCCCGGAGAATCGGGGGTCGCACATTGGCGCACCCGGCAGTTCGGTGCCGTGCGTGTCCTCATGGTGGAGTATTCGCCGGGCTACGTGGCCGACCATTGGTGTGCCAAGGGGCACATTCTGCTCTGCCTCGCGGGCGAGCTCCAAACGGAGCTGGCAGACGGACGTATTGTCACGATGACGCCGGGAATGAGCTATCAGGTCGCGGACGACACCGAGCCGCATCGCTCACGGTCGCCGATGGGCGCCCGACTCTTCATTGTGGATTGACGCGTTGATCGGGGCCACCCCGATCAGCGCGTCAGTCGACCGGCAAATGCTTTTCGTGCCCTAATACCGTCTCCGCCCGGCGCGACCGCACCAACGGGAAGAACAGCTGGTGGTACCACTTTTCCTGCCCGTGACGCCGGTCATCGTTGAGTCCGTATGCCGGCGGATACTGCCGCGTGATGCGCGACGTGCCGAAGAGCATGTCCCACAGGAACAGCAGATTGCCGTAGTTCCCCTCGTACAGCCCGATGCCGTCATCCTGCGTGAGCGCGTGATGCGCGTAGTGCGTCGCGGGGGTGGAGATCGTGCGCTCCAGCACCCACGCCAGCGGATGCAACACGCGGTACCGGTACAGCCACTGATCCCAGCGCACCGCGGAGTGCGCCCCGATGATCACCAGCAGCTTCACGATGCTGTACCACACGAACGTCCAGCCGAATCCCATGTAGAGCAGCGCGCCGCCGAGCCAGAGACCGGGCATCATGGCGTAGTAGAACAGGTTGTTCCGGTACACCACACGCACACTCATGTACGAGGCGCTGTGGTGCGCGCGATGCAGTGGCCACATCACCGACGTGTGGGAGAGACGGTGCCACCAGTACTGCGTGAGGTCGTCGGCCACCAGCAGGACGGCGATCATCGCCCACACCGGCCAGTCGGCCCAGGCGTTCCGCATGTCGGGCACCAGCCAGGCGCACAGGGCCCTCGAGAGGGCAAACACACTGCCCGATACCAGCGGGAACATGATCCCGACCGCGACATCGAGCCGGTTGTCCTCGCGGTCGGCTTCGCGGGCAAAGAACTTCCCGATGAACACCTCGGCCAGGCCGAAGGCGAGGAAGATGGACGTGACGGCGATGAGCTGAACGCTTTGCAGATCGGGCGGCATCCCTCAATCTCCTGCGTGTTGTACGTTGTGGGAAGTCGCTGGCACAAACCCATTACACTTACGCCTAGGCATCCGACAGTGACGCTGCCGAACGATCCCGCCGTATTTCATATCTGCCGCCGTGAGGCCGTCGCGCTGGCGCGGGCGACCGGTCAGTATCGCGCCGACAGCCTCGATGGTGAGGGGTTCATCCATCTGTCGCGCGCGCAGCAGGTGCTGCCCACCGCCGCGGCGTACTTCGCCGGCGTGCCCGATCTTGTGCTGTTGGTCATCGATCCCACCTTGCTGACGGCGCCGCTGGTGTACGAGCCACCGGCCCCGCTGCCCTCGGCATCGCCGAAGGACCACGCGGGCGGTGAACTCTACCCGCATTGCTACGGGCCCATCGACCTGGTGGCGATCGTCGACGTGATGGAGCTCGCGCACTTCAGCGGGGCCGCGGTGCACGCCGATACCATGGCCCTGCTTCGGCCGTACCGCTTCCTGCGACTGCCGATCGAAGGGACCCTGTATCGCGAGACGTGGCGCTCCCCCGACAGCGACGCCGGGGGTGTCCCGGCGGGAACGGCGATGATCGGTTGCTATGCCGATAGCCTGAGCAGCCTGTCGCGCTTTCACCGGCTCACGCACGACGAAGTGTGGCACGCCTATTCAGGCGATCCGTTCGTGCTGTATCTGTTGCACGAAGACGGCCGCACGAGCGAGGTGGTGATGGGTACGGATCCCCTTGCGGGCCAGCAGGTGCAGTACGTGGTCCCGGCCGGCACGTGGCAGGCCGGGTGCCTGCTGCCCGGCGGCCGACATGCGCTGTTCGGCTGCACGATGGCGCCGGGCTTCACGCCGGCCTGCTTCGAGGCCGGGCGCGTACACGATCTCACGGCGCGCTACCCGCAAGCGGCCCAGATCATCGCCCGGCTTGGCGTGGCCGCAGGAGAGACGCGCTTACCCGAGGTGCTCAGGTAGCGGGTATGTCAGCGTCGTGAGCGCCATCCGTCGAGCTGCCGTATGTAGTTGAGCCGCTCCCACGCATGGGCATCGGTGCGCGTGCCCATGGCCAGCACGCCGCGCGCCTCGTCGCTCGACACGTAGCCGGTCTCCACAAGCCAGCTGCGCAGGTCGTTCACGATCGTGCTCGCGTACGCCGGTCCGCGCTCGAGCAACACCGACGTCAGCTGGATCACATCCGCACCGCACAGCAACGCTTTTGCTGCGTCTCTTCCGGTGTGGACACCTCCCGTACAGGCGAGGTCGAGCGCGGT
>CANGXK010000125.1 GCA_947457715.1 Gemmatimonadota bacterium | reverse complement strand
GAGCGGGGCGGCGTGCCGTGCCGGTCGTCCGTTCGTGACCCTCAAACTGGCGCTGTCCATCGATGGCGCTATCGTGGATGCTTCGCGCCAGCCCGGATGGCTCACCGGCGAGGAGGCGCGCGCGGCGGTGCACCGGCTTCGGGCCGACGCCGACGCCATTGCCGTCGGGATCGGCACCGTGGTGGCCGATGATCCCGCGCTGACCGTTCGCGAGGGGATCACGCCGCGGGTGCCACCTCTCCGGGTGGTCTTCGACCGGGCCGCACGGTTGCCGCTAGCCAGCCAGTTGGTGCGCACGGCCCGTGAACTCCCCGTGCTGGTGTTCACCGACGGCCGCGCCCCGGCCGCCGAAGCCGCCCTCGGGGAGGCCGGCGTGCACACGCTCGCCGTGTCCTCCACCCGCGACGCCCTGCACGCGCTGGGCACCCGCGGCGTCCGCCATCTGTTGGTAGAGGGCGGGGCCATCCTCGGATCGGCGCTGCTGGCCGCCGGACTCGTCGACCAACTGGTTATCTTTCAGGCTCCGGTCATCTTGGGCGCGGGGGCGCTGCCGGCCTTTGCCGCGTTTCCGCCACAGCGGGCGCAGCAGGCACCGCGGTTGCGCGTCCTGGAGCGGAAGGCACTGGGTGCCGATCTGATGACCGTCTACGCTGTTTCTGGAGACTGACGAGAGGATGTTCACGGGGCTCGTGGACGACCTGGGCCTTATCACCCACGTCGCCGATACGCCGGCCGGGCGCGAACTGCGCATCCGTTGCCGCTATACCGACCTGGTCGACGGCGAAAGCATCGCCGTCAATGGCGCGTGCCTCACCGTGCGCGAACATGGCGTGCACGCTGACGGCCACGGCTGGTTTACCGTCGCCGCCGTGATCACCACCCTCGGTCGGACCACCATCGACGCCTGGCAGGCCGGCGCGCGCGTCAACCTCGAGCGCGCGATGCGCCTCGGTGATCGACTCGGCGGCCACATGGTGCTCGGACATGTCGACGACCTCGGCGTCGTGTTGCACACCGCGCAGGTGGGCGATGCGTGGCTCATCGACGTCGTGCTCCCCGTCGCCCTGCGACCGCTCATGGTCGCCCACGGCTCCATCACGGTGAACGGCGTGAGCCTCACGGTGAACGCGTTGCTCGACGACGGCGTCCAGCTGTCCATCATCGAATACACACAACGGCATACCACGCTCGGCGAACTCGTCGCCGGCGATCGGGTGCATGTCGAAGCCGATGTGCTCGCGAAGCACGTCGAACGGTTGCTGACGCCTTGGCGCAGCGCAGGGGTTGAAGTCGCATGACGGCAGCGGACGCGGCAGCGGGCGAAGAGGCGCAGGACATGGCGTTCGGCACGGTCGAGCAGGCCTTGGCCGACATCGCCGCGGGTAAGTTCGTCATTGTCGCCGATGACGAAGATCGCGAGAACGAAGGAGACCTCGTGTGCGGCGCCGAAATGGTGACATCCGAGATGGTCAACTTCATGCTCGACGCCAAGGGTATGATTTGCCTCGCGATGGAGAATGCGCTGGCCGACCATCTCGGGCTCGAGATGCAGGTCGACGAGAACACCGAGGCCATGCACACCGCCTTCACCGTGAGCATCGATGCGGCGCCCAAGTACGGCGTGAGCACCGGCATCAGCGCCAGCGATCGCGCCACCACCATCCGCGTGGCCGTCGATCCCAACAGCACGCGCGCCGACCTGCGCGTGCCCGGCCACATTCATCCGCTGCGCGCGCGCGATGGGGGCGTCCTGCAGCGCGTCGGGCACACCGAAGCCGCCGTCGATCTCGCGCGGCTCGCCGGGCTGCGCTCGGCCGGCGTGATCTGCGAAATCCTGAACAAGGACGGCACCACCGCGCGTCGTCCGCAGCTCGAAGTCTTCGCCAAGGCGCACGGTCTCACCTTCATCACCATCGCGCAGCTCGTGGCGTATCGCCTCAAGCACGAGCGGCTGGTGCATCGCGTGGCGGAAGCGCGACTGCCCACCGAGTACGGTGAGTGGCGGATCGTGGGCTACCAGAACGATGTCGATGCGCGCGAACACATCGCGATCGCGTTCGGCGACGTTGAGCAGGGCGAAGGCGTGCTGGTGCGCATGCACTCCAAGTGCCTCACCGGCGACGTCTTCCACTCCCGTCGCTGCGATTGCGGCTGGCAGCTGGATACGGCCATGCAGATGATTCAGGCCGAGGGGAAAGGCGTCATCGTCTACCTCGATCAGGAAGGGCGCGGCATCGGTCTGCTCAACAAGCTCAAGGCGTACGAACTGCAGGACAAAGGCGCCGACACCGTCGAAGCGAACGAGCAGCTCGGATTCAAGGACGACCTGCGCAACTACGGGATCGGCGCGCAGATTCTCCTCGATATGGGCGTGCAGTCCATTCGCGTGCTCACCAACAATCCCCGCAAGCTCGTGGGCCTCGATGGCTACGGCCTGATCCTCAAGGATCGTGTCCGCATCGAAGCTCCCTCTACCGACGAAAACGCCTCGTATCTTGAAACGAAGCGCACCAAGCTCGGTCACCTGTTCGCAATCTGAGACGTATTCCTGATGGCCGAGTTCAACGGTAGTCCGCGCGGTGAAGGTCGCCGCATTGTCGTCGTCGCCAGTCGCTTCAACGAGGGCATCACCATGCCCCTCGCCGAAGGGGCGGTGGGCGCGTTGGTAGGGCAGGGCGTCAAGTTCGAAGACATCGACGTGCTGTGGGTCCCCGGTGCCTGGGAGATCCCGGTCGCGGTGCGCCGTGCGCTCGCCACCGAACGCTACGACGCCGCGGTGGCCGTTGGTGCCGTCGTGCGCGGCGACACGCCGCACTTCGATATCGTCGCCGGCGAAACCTCGCGCGGTCTGATGGACGCCATGCGCGACTTCGACGTCCCCATCACGATGGGCGTGCTCACGACGGACAACATGGAGCAGGCCGAAGCGCGCGCCGGCGGCGCGCACGGCAACAAGGGCGCCGAAGCCGCGATGGCGGCGCTCGAAATGCTCGACCTGTTCGATCAGGTCACGCCTCCCGAAGAGTGCGAAGGGGACGAATAGTGTCCAACATGCAGGATGACGCCTTCTGGGACACGCCGGTTCAGGAACCGCTCGCGCCGCGCGCCGGACGCCGCTCCCGCGGCAATCGGGCCGCGACGAAAGTCGAACGCGTGGAAACCCGCGGGCGCGCCCGTGCGCTGCAGGCGCTGTACGCCGCCGACCTGCGGGATCTCACGCAATTGCGGAAGATTGCCACGCACGTGTTCGACGATCTCGCCGTCGATCCCGAAGAGCGTCAGTTCGCCTCACGCCTCATCGCCACCGTCGCCGACAAGGGGGCGACGCTCGATGCCGACCTCGCACGGGTCACCAACAACTGGCGACTCGAGCGCCTCGGTGCGATCGAGCGCAGCGTGCTGCGGCTCGCCGCCGCCGAACTCGATCGCAACGAGACGCCGGTCAAAGTGGTGCTGCAGGAAGCGGTGCACCTCGCGGAACGCTACGGAACGACCCGCAGCGCGCGCTTCGTCAACGGCGTGCTCGATGCCTACGCCCGCATGCTCGGGCGCTTGTGACCGGAAGCGCCGCACGTCCGGGCGACCGGCTGCGGATCGCCGTCGTCAACTGGCAGTGTCGGGAAAACCCGCTGGCCGGCGGCGCCGAGATTCACCTCCACGAAATCTTCGGGCGGCTGGCCAGCCGCGGGCACCATGTCATGCTGCTCTGCGGGGGGTGGCCCGGCTGCCCGCCGCGCGCCACGCTCGACGGCATCGAGGTGCACCGCGTCGGTACGCGGGCCACTTTCCCTCTGCTCGTGCGCAAACATTGGCACGCGCACTTCGCCAACCAGCGCTTCGACGTCCTGGTCGAGGACATCAATAAGGTCCCGGTTTTCACCCCGTGGTGGCAGGCGCCCCCGGTGGTGGCCCTGGTGCCGCACCTGTTCGGCGGTACCGCGTTCCAGGAGTTGGCCGCCCCGTTAGCCACGGCCGTGTGGCTGGCCGAGCGCCCGCTCCCGTTCGTCTATCGCCACTGCGCCTTCGAGGCCATCAGTGAGAGCACCCGGGACGATCTGGTCTCCCGTGGCGTGCGGCGTGACCGGATTCGCGTCATTTTCCCGGGCATCGACACCCACACGTACACGCCCGACCCCTCCCAACGTGCGGACCGCCCCGTTTTTGCCTATCTTGGCCGCCTCAAGAAGTACAAAGGGGTCGACCTCGTGCTGCGGTCGTTCGCGCAATGTGGCGTTCCAGAGGCTACACTGGAGATCGCTGGCGCTGGCGAGTTTCGCGCCGAACTTGAAGCGTTGGCGGGAACCCTTGGGGTGGCCTCGCGGGTACGGTTCTTAGGACGTATTGATGAAACGCAGAAGTGCGCCCTGCTTCGACGGGCTTGGGCGTTCGTGTTTGCATCACCGAAAGAGGGATGGGGGATCACGAACCTCGAGGCAGCGGCAAGCGGAACTCCGGTGATTGCGTCGAATTCCCCGGGGATTCGCGAGTCCGTGCGGCATGGCGAGACAGGATTTCTCGTTCCGCACGGCGATGTCGCTGCGATGGCCGAGTCGATGCGGTACCTCAGCGGCGAGCGAGCGCTCGTCGAACGCCTGGGGATCGCCGCGCGGCATTTCGCCGGGGCATTCACCTGGGAAAATGCCGCCACAGAGACTGAAGCTCACCTCCGCGAGGTGGTGGGAAAGGAGGAAGGTCGCTGATGGAGATCATCCTGCACGCGCACCATGCCGAAGTGACGGAATCGCTCCGTGAACAGGCCGAAGCCGCCGTCATCCGCCTCGCCAAGCGATTGCATCGGGTCGCCAACGCGATCGTGCGTTTCGTCGGAGACGGGGACACCCGCCGCGTCGAGATCGTGCTGCAGCGCGCGCGATCGCGACAACTGTTCGTCCATGCCGATGCGCGTGCGTTCGCGCCGGCGCTGAGTGCCGCCGTGCACCGGCTCGAAGGTCAGGTCTCGCGCGTGCGCCGCTCGCGCCGCGTGCCAACCGGTGGAGATCGCACCGGGTGAGTCGACGCCTGACAGTGGGCACGCTCTACGAGCGGATGAAGGATCCGCTCGAACTGGAGCTGCTTGGTTCGGCCTCCGGTCTCGATCGTGAGATCACGAGCCCCGAGGCGTCAAGCCCGGGGCTCGTCCTCGCCGGCTACATCAACCGCTTTCCGTATCAGCGCATTCAGGTGCTCGGCGAAACCGAGATCACGTACCTCCAGTCGCTCGAAAAAGATCAGCGGGCCGCCAATCTCGAACAGTTCTTCGGCTTTCCGCTCCCCTGCGCGTTCATCACGAAGCACCTCGAGCCGCCGGAGCCGTTGCTGCGGTTGGCCGAGGAAGCCGGCGTCGCGATCCTCCGCTCCCGCTTGAAAACGGCGGAGTTCTATCGCCTCATCAAGCCGTACCTCGCCGATCAGTTCGCACCCACCACCACCTTGCACGGCTCGCTCGCCGACGTGTACGGCGTCGGGCTGTTCTTCACCGGCAAGAGCGGGATCGGCAAGTCGGAGTGCGTGCTCGATCTCGTCGAGCGCGGCCATCGGCTCGTGGCCGACGATCTCGTCTTCGTGTCGCGCCGCGGCAACGATGTCTTGATCGGCAAGGGGCACGAGTTGCAGCGGCATTTCATGGAAATCCGCGGCGTTGGCCTGCTCGATGTCCCGGCGATCTTCGGCATTCACGCCGTGCGTCAGCAGAAGCGGCTCGAAGTGGTCGTCGTCCTCGAGGAATGGGACGCCGATGCGACGGTCGATCGCACCGGCCTCGATGTGCAGACGCAGGACATCCTCGGCGTCGAGGTGCCCAAGATCACCGTGCACCTCAATCCGGGAAAGAACATCACGGTGATCGCGGAAGTCATCGCGATGAACCACCTCTTGCGGTATTATCGCGGCTATGATTCGGCCACGGCGTTCAACGAACGGTTGATCGGCCGGATGCGTCGCACATCGGATGTGCAGCGATACCTGCAGGAGGATGAAGAGTGAGAGGCCCGCACGCGTGAGTACCGCCACCGACACCGCGCCCGTAACCGTCCGTGCCATCGTCGCCGGTCATGGGTCGTTCGCCAGTGGTCTGATCTCCGCCGTCGAGCAGATCACCGGCAAGGGCTCGGCCTTCATGGCCGTGTCCAACACGGGGCTGTGTCTCGACGCCATTCAAGAGACGCTCGAGCGCGCCCTCGACAGCACCGCCGCGCGGGTCGTCTTCACCGATCTTCCCGCCGGCAGCTGCACAATGGCGGTGAGGCGCATGTTGCGCTCGCACCCCGGAGTCCTGCTTGTGACGGGGATCAATCTCTCCCTGCTGCTCGACTTCGCGATGCAGGAATCACTGAATCCGATCGCGGCCGTGCAGGGCGCGATCGAGCGCGGCCGCGCCTCGATGGCCGTACACGGCGCCTGACCACATGCCTGTCGCGCTGTATCGCATCGACGATCGGCTCATTCACGGCCAGGTGGTCGTCGGCTGGGGGCAACCGCTCGAACTCCGCTTCATCGTGCTCGTCGACGACGAAGTCGCGTCGAGCGAATGGGAGCAGGAGCTCTATCGCATGGGCGTCCCCCCGGAAATGTCCGTCCAGTTCTATACGGTCACCGAGGCCGCCGCGCATCTTCCCGACCTGCAAAAGCGCGTGGAGCCGGGCATCGTGCTGGCGGGCGACATCGGCACGATGGGGCGACTGGTCCAGCAAGCCGCCGGCCGCATTCGCGCCGTGAACGTGGGCGGCGTGCATCACTCACCGGGACGCGTGCAGCGCCTCCGCTTTGTCTTCCTCACGCCCGCCGAGGAGCAGGGGCTGCGCGACATTGCCGCTCAGGGCGTCGATGTCTCGGCGCAGGATGTGCCCACCGCCCGGCCGGTGCCCTTGGGCGAACTGCTGTCCGCCACGACGGGCGCTTGAGGGCGGACCGATAATGGACGCCTCGGCGTGGTGGTACGACGTCTTACCGCTGTCGCTGCTCGCCGGCGTCATCGGGCTCGACGTCGTCAGCTTTCCGCAAGCGATGATCTCGCGGCCGATCGTCGCCGCGACCCTCGGCGGAGCCTTGGTCGGCGCCCCCCTCGCGGGGCTGGTCTGTGGGGCCGCGCTCGAGTGTCTGGCCCTCGAGGCGCTGCCCGTCGGTGCCTCGCGCTATCCCGAGTGGGGCAGCGCCTCTGTCGTCGCGGGCGCGGTTGCCGCGACCGGTGCCATCGCTGGCGCCATCCCACGCCCCGGCGCCTTCGCCGTCGCCGTCATGCTCGGCATCGCGACCGCCTGGATCGGGGGCATCACGATGGTCCAGCATCGTCAACTCATTGCCACCTTTGCCCGCCCTCGGCTCGATCAGCTGGCCGAGG
>CANGXK010000124.1 GCA_947457715.1 Gemmatimonadota bacterium | reverse complement strand
TCCAAGGCTGGGTACGTGACAGCCCCGGTGGTGCGCTCCGTCGCAGGGCGGCGGCCGACGACTGCCGGATGTAGGGACGGGATTTCAAGCAGGATGCAGCGAACACGAAGCAATTAAGCGCGCCCGACGAAGGTGCGCTACGCAGGTGTAGCGACGCGATGCGCCATAGGGGCGCGACAATCACTGGCCGTTGGGCGGCCAGGCTGACCGACAATCGATGGGGTGGGGCGTGGGCGAGCAAGAACGGGAAGAGACGGCGCCAGGGGCGACGCGGAGTCAGCACGTGGTGCTGCAGGGCCCCGCAGATCTGCGGATGATGACGGCCGCGATGCGCCCGGGCATCGAGCGCAGCCGCCGGATGCAGGGTGTGGCCTCGCCGGCCTGCCTGGTGATTACCCCCACGGTCGAACAGGCCTTGAGCGCCGCCGAGCAGGCGCGTCTCCTCCTGGGTGACGAGAATCTGCGCGTCGTGCCGGTAACGTCCGCCAATCGGGCCCGCCGCGTGTTGGCCGCGGGCCCGGTGGCCGTGGTCACGGGAACAGCCACCGACCTGCTCACGCTCCGCACCGAAGCCGCGATCAACCTGCAGAAGCTGCAGGTGGTCGTGGTGTTCAGCCTCGACGAGGTGCTCGCGGAGAAGAGTGGTGACACCTTGCAGGCGCTGCTCGGTGACTCGCCGGACGACGTAATGCGCGTCGCGACGACCGACAGCGAGACGCCGGAAATCGAAGCGTTCCTCGAGGCGCAGCTGCGTCGGGCGCGGCATCTCACGCCCCTGCTCGCGGGTGAAGCCCCACTGGCGATGACGCCGAGCTTCGTCATCACGTCGGCCGGCGGCCGCGCGGATGCGCTTCGCGCCATCCTCGATGAGGTCGATCCGCCGTCCGTCGTCGTCGTGGCCGCCACCGACGCCGGACAGCGCGAAGCGCAGGCCGCCATCACGCGCATCGGCATGGTCGTGGACGGTGTGAACGTGCAGGTCGTGCGTCAGGCCACGTCGCAGCATGTCGCCCTCGTCGTGCTGTGGGAGTCGCCGGTGTCGTACGACGCGCTGCTGGAGGCCCTCTCCGCGCGCCCGGTCGACGCCGTCGCCCTGCTGCTGCCCGATGAACTCGCCGCCTTCCGGCGTATGACCAGCGGCTTGGCCGAAGCGTGGACGCCGGCGGCCCGAAAGGCGAATGCCGAGAGCCGCGTGCAGACGCTGCGGACCGCGCTGCGCTCGACGCTGGCGAATTCCGGCGGCACCTCCGCCAGTGAAATGGCGCTGCTCGCGCCATTGCTCGACACGCACGATGCGCTCGAAATCGCCGCCGCGGCGCTGCGGTTGTATGAGGGCGCGCGCCGCGATGCTGTGACGGCGCGGACCAAGGCGGTCACCGCCGGTCCGGTGCGCACGCCGGTCGCTGCCGGTTACAAGCCTGACGCGCCGGCGCCCGATGGCAAGCAGCGCGTGTTTCTCGCCGCAGGCAAGCGGGATGGCATCCGCGTTGGCGATATCGTCGGTGCCGTCGCCAACGAAGCGGGTATCCCGGGCGACCGCATCGGACAGGTTGAACTGTTCGAATCGCACGCCATCGTCGAACTCGCGGCCGACGATGCCGCCAAGGTCGTACAGGCGTTGGGCAGTGTGTCGTTGCGTGGTCGTCGCCTCAGCGCCCGCATCGACGAGCGTTCGGGAGACGCCCCGCGTGGCGGTGATCGTGGCGGTGATCGTGGCCGCGGCGCTCCGCGCAGCGAGCGCACGTTCGGTCCGCCGCGTGGCGGTCCGCGTCGCGAGGCCGGCGACCGGCCGGCCCGCCCGTCGTTCGGCGGTGACCGCGCCCCCCGCCCGGAAGGGCGCGGTGGACCGCCGCGTGGTGGCACCGACCGCCCGCCGCGGGCCGACGACGAGCGTCGTGCGTTCGGTGATCGTCCCGTGCGGGAGCGTGCGGAAGGGCGTGAAGAATGGTCGGAGCGTGCAGCGCGCATGCAGAATGCGAGCCGCAAGCCGCGCCCGAACACTGAAGGCAGCAGCGAGAGCTGATCATGAGCGACGGCTTTCAGGTCTCCGGTGGGTGGATGGAGGTCGTCGCTGGCTCGATGTTCAGCGGCAAGACGGAGGAGCTGTTGCGGCGCGTGCGGCGGGCGACCATCGCCCGCAAACGCGTGCAGGTCTTCAAGTCACATCTCGACGACCGGTACGCCGGGTTGTGGGCGGTCTCGAGCCACGACCGGCGCACCGTCGAGGCGATCCCGGTCGACTCGTCGTCGCAGATACTCCTGCGTCTCGATCCGATGGCGCAGGTGATCGCGATCGACGAGGCGCAGTTCCTCGATGCCGGCATCGTGCAGGTGGCGTCGAGCTTGGCCGATCGCGGCCGGCGCGTCATTCTCGCCGGGATCGACAGCGATTTTCGTGGCGAACCGTTCGGGCCGATGCCGCAGCTCATGGCGGTCGCGGAAATGGTCGACAAGCTGCACGCCATCTGTGTGTTGTGCGGGTCGCCGGCCAGTCGCAATCAGCGGCTGATCGGCGGCAAGCCGGCGCCGTACGACTCGCCGACGATCATGGTGGGCGCGGCAGATTCCTACGAGGCGCGCTGTCGCGCGTGCCACATCGTCCCGCGTCCGACCGAAGGCCAGCAGCAACTGCTCTGAGCAATGCTGGCGGTCGTCAGTCCGGCGTGCGCGCGAGCGCCAGTGCGATCGCGCCAGCGAGTTGACGGCTGGTGAACGGCATGCTCACAACCGGCACGCGTCGCGCATTGATCGACTCGCGTGCCCCCGGACTCACGCTGTAGCCGCTCACCGCCACCATCGGCATCGCCGGGTACCGGGCGGCCACGACGTCCATCAGCTTGAGGCCGCTCATGCCCGGCATGGTCACGTCGGTAATCATCAGCGAGACGTCGGCGGCGTGCGACGCGAGCACCTCCAGCGCATGGTGCCCCGATGACGCCACGACGACGGCATATCCGAGCTGGAGCAACATCCGCTGCCCGAGATCGCGCAGCATCGGATCGTCATCGACCAGCAACACGCGGGACGCCACCGGCGCGGCCACCGGCGCGGCCACCGGCGCGGCCACCGGCGCGGCCACCGGCGCGGCCAGCACGACCTCCTGCGGCATCGACGGCGACGAAGTCACCGGCGACGAAGTCACCGGCGACGAAGACACCGGCGACGAAGACACCGGCGACGAAGACACCGGCGTGACGGGCGGCTCGGGCAGCATGGATGCCGGGAAAAACAGCCGGAGTGTCGTCCCTGCCCCCGGTGCCGAGTCGCACTGGATGAACCCGCGGCTCCGGTGCACAAAGTCATGCACCCAGCCGAGCCCCATGTCCGTGTCCGCGTCGTCCTGCTGCGTCACAAAGAACGGTTCGGCCAGGCGGGCCGTCATGCTGGCGCGCATGCCGGCGCCGGTGTCGCGAACCGACAGCACGGCGTACGCGCGCGGGACGTCGCCAGGAGCGGCCTGCGGAGGGCTCGCCATGACGATCGTCGTGCCGAGTGACAGGGTGCCTCCGGGCGCCGCGCCCACCATCGAGGCGCAGGCGTGGTCGACCACCGTACGCACGGCGTCGAGCAACCGCGCCCGATCGACCAGCGCCTGCACGGGCGACTCGCTCAGCTCGAGCCGGACGGCAATCGACACCGGCGTTTCGGCGCGGAGGACCGGGAGCCGCTCGCGCAGCAGGCGACTCAGCTCCACCGACTCCGCCCGCAGTACCTGCCGGCGGCCCACGGCGAGCAGGCGACGCGTGAGCTCCTCGGCGCGCTCGGTGGCCCGTTCAATGGCGTCCAGATCCTCGGAAAAAAAGGATGTTGGGCCGACGCCTTCGCGGAGAAAGCCCGTCGACCCGCGAATGACGGTAAGCAGATTATTAAAATCGTGTCCGATGCCTCCGGCGAGCTGTCCGACCGCTTCGAGCGCCTGCGCCTGCCGCAACCGCTCTTCGGAGCGGCGCGCCTCGGTGACGTCGGCGAACACGGCGACCGATGCATAGGGACGATGCTCGCCGGCCCGCACCAGCGGGTCGGCCGTGACGGTGAGCCAGTCGAACGCCCCGTCACCACGCGGCACACCCATGAGCGCGGGTGGCTGGCGCTGCCCCGTCTGCAAGGCGATCAGCCCCGGGTGCGTGGCGGGCGGCCAGGGCGAGCCGTCGTCATGAACCGCCCGCCACTCCGAGTCAACCGGTTCGAGTGCGGGCACCGGCGCACCCGGCAACCCGAGCATCCGCACGGCGCTCGGATTGCAGGCACAGATCGCCCCCGTCTCATCGTGCAGGACGATGCCGTCCTGCACCCCGGCGATCACCGTGTGAAAGCGCGCCTCCGACTCGCGCCACTGCCGTTCGACCCGCACCCGATCGGTCAGGTCCTGAATGATGATGTGCAGAACGCGACGCTGCGCGATCTCCACGACACCGATGAACACCTCGACCTGACGCAATACGCCATCGGCGACACGGTGCTCGCGGTGCACCCGGAGTCCGGCCCCGGCCGCGGTTTCGATCGAGGATGTGGTGTCACGCCAGTGGTCGAGCGCGACCGCCTCGAGGTCCGTGACATACATCGCGCGCATCGTGTCGCGCGGCCAGCCGTAGAAGGTCACCGCCGCCGGATTCACGTCGATGATGCGCGCCGTTTCGATATCGGCGAACAGCTGCACGGCCCCGTGGTGCTCGAACAGGTCGCGATGCCGTGCGTCACTCGCTTCGAGGGCCAGGCGCTCGAAATGGCGCGGCGTGATGTCGCGCTGCACGATGGCCACGGCATCGCCGGGCACCAGTACGAACTGGTGCTGGAGCCGGCGCATCGGCTCGTCCGGGGTGGGTGCATGCTGCGTGGTCTCGAGCGGCTGCCCCGTGATCAGCACCGCGCAGCACTGCTCCCACCAATTCCAGTCACGACCGTTCGGGAACATGTCCATCAGGGAATGGCCGAGCAGTTCCTCGCGAGTGCGCTGCACGAGAGCGGCCGCGCGCGCGTTCACCTCGAGGATCTCGAAACGCTCGATCGCGCCATCGGCGCGGCGATGGGCGCGAGCGATCACGACGGCATCGAGCCCGGCGTCGATGACCCCACGCAGCCGGTGTTCGGATTCACGCAGCCGGTGTTCGGATTCACGCAGCCGGTGTGCGGATTCACGCAGCGCCTGCGTGGCCACCGCTTCATCGGTGACGTCCCGAAGCTGCACGACAAGCAGGGGCGAGCCGTCGTCCGCAGGTCCACGATGCAGGCGCGCCTCCCAGACGCGCTCACGAGAGCCGGCGAACGAGGAGAATTCGAGCGGTGGCGCATCGGGAGCGACCAGCGCCGTCTCCATCCACCCGGCCAGGACGCCGTCGGCCACGGAGCGCGCGCACTGCGTCAGGAGCTGGCCGCGCAGAGCGTCGGGCGCGCGCCCCATCAGCTCACCGGCGGCCCGATTCGCCTCACGAATACGCCCCTGCTCGTCCGTGACGAAGAGGACGTCATCGAGCGTCAGGACGGCCGTGAGAAGCAACGCAGAGGAGACTGACGGGTCGGAAGGCACGCAGCAGAGGCGGTTGTGGGGGCGATCGCAGGCGGCGGCGCCTCGAGAGCTGACGGGAAATGTGCAAGGGCGGGGGGGCGACCGTCAGTGGACCGATGGATTATCCCGTGCCGGAGCCTTTGGGCGCGAGTGCTACGTTTCGTCATGCTTCAACTCGCGCTCACCGGCAACATCGCCAGCGGCAAGAGCACCGTCGCCGCACTGCTGGCGGCCCACGGGGCAACCATCATCGATGCCGACCTGCTGGCCCGCGACGCGGTGCGTCCCGGCACCCCCGCGTTGGAGGCACTCGTCGAGCGCTTCGGCCCGTCGATTCTGCTCGCCGATGGCTCGCTCGACCGGCCGGCGCTGCGCGATCGTGTCTTTCGGGACCCGGTGGCGCGCGAGGCGGTGAACGCCATCGTGCACCCGGCCGTGGGCCGCTTGCGCGAACGCCAGCTGACCGAGGCCAAACGGCGCGGTGATGCGGTCGTCATCTCCGATATCCCGCTGCTCTTCGAAGTCGGTCTCGAGCACGCGTTCGATGGCGTGATTCTGGTCGATGCGCCGGAATCGGCGCGACTCGAACGACTCGTCCGCGACCGCGCCTTGTCGCGTGACCAAGCGCAAGCGATGATGCATGCGCAGTGGCCGTCGTCGCGAAAGCGGGCGGGAGCGACGTGGATCATCGACAACGATGGTCCGCCAGAGCAGCTTGCAGGATGCGTCGCCGACCTGTGGCAGACGATTCTGGCGCTTCCCCTCCGCGGGGCCTCCGCGGATACTACGGTGTGACCGTTTCTTTTCCCCCTCTGGAGTCCTCGTGTCGAACATCCCCGCCGATCTGCGCTACACCAAGGAACACGAATACATCCGCGCCACCGACGATGCCGCGATCGTCGCGATCGGGATCACGGATTTCGCGCAGGGTGAGTTGGGCGACATCGTCTACGTGGAGCTGCCCAAGGTCGGCGCGACGTACGGCTCGCACGATGTGTTCGGCACCGTGGAAGCGGTGAAGGCCGTGTCGGAGCTGTTTATGCCGGTGGCCGGCGCAGTGGTCGAGATCAACGGTCGCCTCGATGGCGAGCCGGCGCTGATCAACACGGACCCGTACGGCGACGGCTGGATGATCAAGGTGCGCGTCGCGGCCGGCGGTGACGCTGGACTGCTGTCGGCCGACGAGTACAAGGGCGTCGTGGGCGAGTAGTTCTGTTTTTCGGCTGGATCGTGGTGCGGGAGGCCCCGGGCTGTGTGCTCGGGGCCTTGTTGCTTTCGGCGGGGAGGGGGTGTGCGACCGCCCCGGTCGGAGCGTGGGATCCCCTTCGCGGCCTTGCTGTGGCGGCGAACATCGGAACGCCACGCGGCATCGGCGCGCCCGCCACAGAGGGCCGCTCCGCGGCCCCCGCGCCGCTCACGGGCCCCGAGCGAGTCCCGCAGGCCTCCCACACCCCAGCCCGCGATGAGCCCCCACTCGCCCGCGGTGCGCGCGTACCACTCCCCCGCCGCCACGCGACGTGGTCACGCCGAGGGATGGAATCCCGTTACGGACTTTTCGGAGTCACCCCGTTCGGTGCGAGGCGCAGGGAACTCGACCGCGGCCGCGGCCCCGGCCCCACGCCGGTGCGAGCGGCTGCCGGGCCGGGCGTCCCGTGAGCGGCCCTCTGTGGCGGCCGCGCGGACGCCGCGTGGCGCTCCCGAGTTCGCCGCCACAGCAAGGCCGCGAACGGGATGACCCGCGCCCGGCCGCCGCGGCTCGACGCACTCAGCGCCCGCCGAGCGCCCATAGCCCATGGCCCATAGCCCATAGCCCATAGCCAAGAACGGCGTGACCACCGAAGCAGTCACGCCGTTCTCACCACTCACCACGCAAAACTCAAGTAGTCGCGTACGACTCGATCGGCGGACACGCGCACACCAGGTTGCGATCCCCG
>CANGXK010000123.1 GCA_947457715.1 Gemmatimonadota bacterium | reverse complement strand
CTCAATCGGGCGCCGCGCGACTGGATGCCGCTGCATTCCGTGCACGTGCTCAACCGCATGGGCTATACGCTGGCGCGCGGACCGGGTGAGCTCGAGCTGCTCGAAGCGCGCGCGCTGGTTGGCGACGCCGCCGCGAATGCGCTGATGGAAGCGAATTCGCCAGTGCAGGAGCCGATCCAGCCGATGAATCGCAACGCGGCGCGCGTGGCGCTGTCGGCGATCACGTCGCCGGGCGCGCCCGACAGCCTGGCGGCGCGCATGGTGGCGGCGCTGCGCTCGACGCCGGGCGCCGCGTCGACGGGCATGACGCCGTTGTCGTGGCTCAAGGACACCGACCCCACGGTTGAACAAGCGCGCGCGTTCGCCAGCAACAACTGGGCGGTGGCGCCGTCGCGTTCGGCCAACGGTCACGCGATGCTGGCTGGCGATCCGCACCTCGAGCTCACGCTGCCGAGCATCTGGTATGAAGTGCACATCGTGGTGCCGGGCAGCTTCGAGATCGGTGGTGTGTCCATTCCCGGGCTGCCTGGTGTGCCGATCGGGTATTCGCGTGCGGTGGCGTGGAGTGCCACGAACACCGGCGCCGACGTGATGGACTTCTGGCGCGAACGGGTCGACAACGACGCCGCGCCCACGGCATACGAACTCGATGGCGTGATGACGAAGTTCGCCGACACGCGCATCGAGACGTATCGCGACAAGGTCGGAAACATCATCGACACCGATACGATCTACTACACGCATCGCGGGCCGATGCAGCGTCAGGGACGCGAGTGGCTGTCGATGCGCTGGACGGTGCTCGAGTCGGGCAAGGAGCTCGAGGGATACTTCGCGGCGTTTCATGCGACGACCGCGCCGGCGTTTCTCGATTCGATGGCGCGCTATTATCAGGCGCCCGCGCAGAACTTCATCACCGCCGACACGTCGGGCACGATCATGATTCGCTCTACGGGACGGTATCCTGTGCGGGCTGACAGCGGTCGCGGCACCGAGGTGCGAGACGGATGGTTCGCGAAGAACGACTGGATCGGTGACTGGCCGGTGGCGCGCTATCCGCAGGGACGGAATCCGACGCAAGGCTACTTGGCGTCGGCCAATCAGCAGCCAATCGATCCGCAGCAGGATGCGCTCTATCTCGGCCCCGATCCGAACTTCGAGATCTGGCGCGCCTTGCAGATCAATCGCCTGCTGCGCGCCGACAGCACGGTCACGGTCGACGAGATGCGCCAGTTCCACACGAACCCGGGCAGTGTGCGCGCTGACTTGCTCGTGCCGGCGCTGGTGTCGGCGGCCCGGGTGCGCATGGCCGCTGGCGATACATCCCGCTCGCTCAAGGCGGCCGAAGCGTTGTTGTCGTCGTGGGACCGGCAGTACACGCGCGTGAACACGGGTGCGCGACTGTTCGAAACCGCCGTAGGGCAGACCACGGCGTTGTTGTACGACGAATTCATTCCCGCCAAGTCGGACACGCGGTCGGTGACGCCGAGTGAATCGCGGTTGCTGCAGCTGCTCGCGGATTCGGCGAATGGATGGTGGGACGATCGCCGCACCACCACCGTGCGCGAGGACCGGAACACGATTCTCGCCGAGGCGCTGCGCGTGGCGTACGACACGCTGGTCACGGAGTACGGTGATCCGGCGACGACGCCGTGGACATGGGGCCGCGTGGCACCGTCCAAGCCCAATCACCTGCTGCGCCTGGCGGGCTTCGCGGCGCCGGAGCTGCCGATCGACGGCGGACGCGGCACGCTGAATCCCTCGGTCGGATCGAAGCGCGCGAATTTTGGGGCGAGCTGGCGCATGGTGGTCGAGATGGACAAGGAGCCGCGCATTCGTGCGGTGTATCCGGGCGGGCAGAGCGGCAATCCCGCGAGCACGCG
The DNA here is from genome assembly GCA_947457715.1 of Gemmatimonadota bacterium. The sequence continues at coordinate 5,563 of CANGXK010000123.1, read as the reverse complement.
CTATCTCGATCGCTACGCGATGTGGGCCAACGGACAGCTCGACAGCGTGCGCACACCGCGCAGCGCCAAGGACCTGGCGGCGTCGGATACGCGCGCCGTGCTCACTCTCACTCGCTGAACGGGCCGCCGACCATGTGGATGAATCTGATCAGCGCCGTCCTGCTGCAATTCGTGGCGCAGCGCTTTCTCGGCGTGTGGGGCGCGGCCGTGGCGGGTGCGCTCACGGGCGTGATGTTCCGGCAGGGCGGCGCGATTCGCGCCGGCGCGTTCTCCGCCGCGTTCGCCGCGGCGGTGTTGTTGGTCGCCGCCGCAGAGCGTGGCGTCGCGCTCACGGAGTTCGCGACCACGATCGGCCGCAACTTCTCGTTGCCGGGTTGGGCGGTGCTCGTCGCTACGCTGGCGTTGCCGGCCCTGCAGGCCGGCGGCTTTGCCGGCCTGGTGAGTCGTGTCATGCGGAAGGAACGCGTCGCGCTCGGCTGATAGCAGACGTTACTTCGAGGCCCCATCGAGCTCCGTCCACAAGCGACGGATGGCGATGGGGCTTTGCTGTTCGGCCAGGAACCACTTCGCGTACGGGCCCCAGTTCACCTGTGCGATGGCCTGATCGACGGTAAGCCCCGCCGCCTTCAGCCGCTTCACTTCGGCGATCACGGCCACGAGCGCATCGCGAAACGTGACGAGCTCCTCGCGCGACACCTTCGCCTCTTCGATGAAGCCGTGTCCGGGAATGAACCGGTCCACGTTCTTGAGGGCGAGCGCGCTGTCGATCGTGCGCACCCATTCGGCGCCGTAGGCCGAGCGCATGGCCGGGAAGACGCGATTGAGGTACGCCTCGCTCATGAACAGCAGCTTCTCCGACGGCACCTCAAGCATAAGGTCGCCGCCGGTATGCGCGCGGCCGAGAAAACGCACGCGCACGCTGATGCCGCCAAGGTCGATGGTCTCGACGTCGCTCGTCATGGCGGTCTTCGGCATCACCACCGCCGGTCGATTCGCCGCCGCCGCTGCGGCCGAGTCCTTCTTGAGCTGCGCCAGCGAGTTGGCGTGCACGATGAACTGGATGTCCTTCGGCAGCACGCTGTTGCCGGCCGTATGATCACCGTGATCGGACCCCACCACGTACCACTTCACCGGCAACGGCGAAATGGTCTTGATCTTGTCGAGCATTGTCTGCGTGGCCTGCACGCTGCCTTGGCCGTCGGCCACGAGCACGCCGTTGCGTCCGATCACCACCAAGCTGACCGTCGTGAACCCGGGCTGCCGGATCTCCTCGTACCCGTAGACCTTGTCGCTCAGCTTGACGAAGCGGGGGAAGGCGGAGAGCGGCACGCCGCGCACCGCGGGGGCGGCCGTGCGGATAGGGGACTGGGCGGGGAGCGCCGTGGCGGCGGCGAGACAGAGGAGCGGCAACCAGCGCATGGGAATCCTGAGTGCTGAGTGGTTGGTGAACTCGAACAATGCCGGGGATGAACGACGCTGCGAAGCAACAGCGCGAAACTCGGCGGCGCGACGAATGAAAAGTGTCCGGGTACTCCGCATACGTGGCCGGTCGCCGTGCTGTTGACCGGAGCGCCGTCCCGGCCGCTACGCGCCCTTGGCCCGGTATCGCTCCAGCCAGGCCGTCGACCACGACTCAAACCGTTCGTCCCTGATCGCCGCCCGGATCTGCTCCATGAGCTTCAAGAGAAACGTCAGGTTGTGCAGCGCCAGCAGACGTTGCCCCAACGGCTCCTCGTTGTCGTGTAGGTGCCGCAAGTACGCCCGGTCGTAATCGGTACAGGCGGGGCAGGCGCACGAGTCGGTGAGCGGACGACGGTCCGTGCGATGGCTGCTTTTCCGGATCGACACCTTGCCGTCTTCGGTGAAGACGGTGCCATGCCGTCCCATCTTCGTGGGCGCCACGCAGTCGAACAGGTCCATGCCGCGCCGGACCGCCTCGATGAGATCATCGGGAAACCCGACGCCCATGAGATAGCGCGGCTTGTCGCGGGGCAACAACGGCGCGCACGTATCGAAGGTGGCGTACATGAGTGGCTTAGCCTCTCCCACCGAAAGGCCACCCATGGCGATCCCGGCCCAGTCGCCCGTTTGCAGGATGCCGTTAATCGACGCCGTGCGCAGGTCGTCGCTGGTGCCGCCCTGAATGATCGGGAACAGCGCCTGCGGCGGGGCCAGACGTTCGAGCTCGACGTCGCCACCGTACATCGGCCGCGCGCCGTCGGGCACGGCGAACGGCTTGGCCGGCTCCCGCCCGTCGCGCTCGAGTCGATCGAACTCGATGCGGCACCGCTCCAGCCAGCGCAGGCTGCGCTCCATCGCCGAACGCGACGCCTCATGCTCGGCCCCGCCTTCGATCAACTCATCGAGCTGCATGATGACGTCGGCGCCAAGATTGCGCTCGATCTGCATCACACGCTCGGGCGTGTAGTTGTGACGCGACCCATCCACGATGCTCTTGAACGTCACGCCCTCTTCGCGCACCTGCCGGAACTTGGCCAGCGAAAACACCTGATACCCGCCGGAGTCGGTGAGCATCGGTCCGCTGAAGCGCGAGAAGGCATGCAGTCCGCCCAACGCCCGCACCATCTGATCGCCGGGATTGAGATACAGGTGATACGCGTTGGCGAGCAGCATCTGCGTGCCCATCGCGCGCATCTCACGCATGTCGATGCCGCGCACCGCAGCGCGCGTCCCCACCGGCATGAACTCCGGCGTTTGCACCACCCCATGCGGCGTGGTAAACCATCCCAGTCGTGCCCCTTCGCGATCGTGCGACGTGCGAAACGCGAAGCCCGGTGAATTCGTGATGCTCACGCCGCCTCGGGGTTCGCGGCCTGCTCGCGGGCCCGTTGCTGCGTCTCGGCGTCCATCACCGCGCGCAGCGCCACGAGCACCGGATGATCGCGGGTGTACGCGGCGCCGTACTCGATGTTGAAGAGGAAATCGAAGCCCGCCGGCATCGCGCCCTGGTTGTGCTGCAGAATCGTCTCCAGTTTATCGAGTCCCTTGGCCAGCTTCGCCTCGGGGCTCGACGCCGCGTCGTACTCGTCCCACAACGCCACGAGATCGGCTCGCACGGCGTCCGGCAGCGGCTGTACCAACTGCACGAGATCAGCCCGCTCCTGCTCGGACTTGTTCGGCAGCGACGCTTGCAACGCGGCTGAGATATCACCGCCGATCGCCTCGCCGAGGTCGTGCACGAGACAAATGCGCAGCAGCTTGCTCAGGTCGATGCCCGGAAAGTGCGGCGCCAGCACCAACGCCATGAGACAGAGCCGCCAGGTGTGCGCGGCCACGGTTTCCTGGCTCCCGTCCGACGTCCACGACGTGCGCGTCATGTGCTTCAGCGACTCGGCGGCGCGCAGAAACGCGAGCGTGCCCTGCAACTGGGTGCCGACATCCGGCGCGGAAGATTCACTCATGACGACTTGGTGGAGACGTGGGCGACGACGAACTGGATGGTGCACTGGATGGCGTAATGGGTGTGTGCTTGGTGAACCGGGCCACGGCGTCGGCGCCCCCGTGACGGACGAGCCACGCGAAGGCCAGCGTGCGGGTCAGGCGCCCGGCGGCGAGTGCGAGCACGAACGGCAGAAACGGCACACCGGCTGCGCCGGAGGCGATACTCGTGAGCTTGGTCGACAACGGCGACATCGTGCTGGCGAAGATCGCCCACCCGCCGAACCGGGCGAGCGTGTCACGATACTCGCCGATGGTCGATGGCGTGACCGCGACGTACCGCGACACGGGCCCTGCGAGCCAGTCGAGTGCCTCGGCGCCGGCAAAGTACAGCACGATACTGCCGATCAGGGTGCCGGCCGTGGCGATCAGCGCATAGCTGTATGCCCGTTGCGGACGCGCGAGTGCGAGCGGGAGGAAGAACACGTCGGCGAAACCGGGGAAGACGCAGCCCTGCAGCAGCCCCCATCCGAACACCACGCTGTTCGACCATCCCGCGTCAGCCCAGTGCTCGAGGCGCGCGTGCGTGCGCGCCAGCCAGGTCGACTCGCGTGACATGCCGCGAAAGATAGCACGATCCTGCAACACGACGGCGGGTCTGCCGGGGCGGGACGCCACGCAGGTGTGAGCGGCGCGGCGCATATTTCGGCCATGCGAATCCGATCTCTCGTGTGGCCGATGTGTGCCGCCCTGCCGCTGCTGGCGGGCTGCCGAACCCTCGTGTCGGGCCGCGCGCCGAGCGCTCCGTTCGTGGTGTCGCCGACGGTCGTCGACACCATCGACACCGAGGTGCTCTCCAGCGCGGTGCGGCTGCACCGCCTGGTGAACGTGAAGGCGCCGTGGCGCGCGTGGGTGCTCGACGTCAACATGTCGGCCTGCGTGAGTGTGCAGGCGCTGAAGGGTGGGCCCACGGCGGTCGGTCGCAACACCACCAGTGTGTTGCTGTCGCGGCTGCCGGCGTCGTCCGCTCCGATCGCCGCCGTCAACGCCGATTTCTTCCTGTTCGCGCCACCCGGCGTGCTCACCAACGCGCACATCGAACGCGGTACCGTGATCGCCGGGCCGGGCCCGAACGTGCTGCTGGGTTACGACACGCAGCGCGGCCTGTTCATCGATTCCGTGCGGGCGAGTGGCGCGGTCACGTCGGCGCACGGCACGGTCGATGTGTTCAACTGGAATCGCCCGGCCCAAAACCGGGCGGGACTGGTCGACGCGCACTGGGGCGTGCCACTCGACACCCTCCTGCGAACGCGCGCCATGCGTCTCGACCCCATCGTGCCCGTGGGGCAGGACTCGAGCGCCGGTCGGTATGTGGTGCGCGCTGCGCGGGTGGGCGATACGCTGGTGTTCGGCGACACGCTGCTGCTGGTCGTGCCGCCGGCCATACGGGCGCGGGCGGTGGCGGGCGATACGGTCACCGTGCAACGGCGCATCACGCCGTTCTGGCCCCGAGAGGCGGTGGGAGGTCGCGGGGTGCTGCTCATCGACAGCGTGGTGGGCGCCGACGTGGACACGGAAGGCAACGCGGGATTTCGCGGGCTGAACCCCCGCACGGCGGCCGGTATCGCGCGCGTGGGCACGTCACAGCGGTTGCTGCTGGCCGTCATCGACGGACGTCGGCCCCGCTACAGCGTGGGGATGACGTTGCGGCAAACGGCGGAACTGCTGCAGTCGCTTGGCGCCCAGCGCGCGATCAATCTCGATGGTGGCGGTTCGTCGGTCATGATCGTGCGTGACAACGCCACCGGTGCGCTGCGCGTGCGCAACAAGCCGTCTGATCCCACCGGCGAGCGGCCGGTCGGGAATGCGCTGGCGGTGCTGGGCGTCTGCGGCGGGCGCTAGCTCGACGCGCTCAGCCAGAACAAAAAGCCTGACGCGAAGAGCGCGGAGAACGCGAAGGACGCGAAGAACAGCAAAAACACGATTGAGAAAAGCGTCGCATCCGAAGCCCTTTCTTCAAGGCACCGCTGTTCTTCGCGTCCTCCGCGAACTTCGCGCCCTTCGCGTCAATGCTTGTCTCGTCGAGTCAACACGAACCGTCCGCCGGCACTCCCAGCAGGCTAGAGCCGGTCGAGGCCTTCCGTGCCGATCACCGGATTCCACG
>CANGXK010000122.1 GCA_947457715.1 Gemmatimonadota bacterium | reverse complement strand
TGAGGCCTCGCTGACGCGCAGCGGCTCCTGTACGTGCCGTGCACGAACAGCGCAGCCGGTGCGATCCCCGTGCGCGCGTCCATGTCGGTGCGTCAGACGCGCCGGGCACGACCGAAGCTGGTCGGCCCGGCGACACCGGCAGCTCCTGCGGTGTCGCTTGATGCCGTCGATCGGTGATGGCGTTTACACGCGGGTCGATGTAGCCGACCACGGTGCCCGGTGGCGTATGCGAACGGCGCCTCTTTGGCGCCGTTCGTTGCATCGCTCACTGGCATGACACTCCACCGCAGGTTACGTGGCTAGGCGGAGAGTGCAGGGTAGTCGGTGTAGCCAGCGGCGCCCGGCGTGTAAAACGTCGCGAAGTCCGGCGCGTTGAGTTCGGCGTTCTGCTCGAGTCGAAGTGCGAGATCCGGGTTGGCGAGTGCGACGCGACCGAAGGCGATGAGGTCCGCCTCCTTGGAGGCAAGGGTCGCTTCCGCCTTCGCGCGATCGAATCCTCCTGAGGCGATGAAGGTGCCGTTGAACGCGGCGCGTAGGGTGGCGCGCAGCGATGCGGGGGCGCTGGGCGAGCCCATCGACGAATGATCGACCAGATGGAGATACACGAGACCGAGATTGCTCATCCCCTGGACGAGGGCCGTGAACTGCCCGTCGATCCCGTCGAAGGCACCCATGTCGTTGAACGCACCGTACGGCGAGATGCGAATACCGACACGGTCGGCGCCGATCGCCGTCACGGCCGCCGCGGCCACTTCCAGCGCGAAACGATTGCGCGCCTCGGCGCTGCCGCCATAGGCGTCTGTGCGGGTGTTGTGGTTGCCGTTGAGGAACTGTTCGATCAGATAGCCGTTGGCGGCATGCAGTTCGATCCCGTCGAAGCCGGCCTCGATCGCCTTGGTCGCGCTGTGCGCGTACTCGGCCACCACGGCGTGCACTTCAGCCTCCGTGAGCGCATGCGGCACCGTGGCCGGCTGCATCCCCTGCGCATCGGTATACATGGGATCGGGCAGCGCCACAGACACCGGGCCCACCACGCGAGCGCCGGCGGGCAGGTTGAGGGCGTGCGACGCGCGCCCGGTATGCATGAGCTGCGCGAAGATCTTGCCTCCCTTCGCGTGCACGGCTGCTGTGATCGGCTTCCAAGCCGCAACCTGCTCGTCGGAGTAGAGCCCCGGGATGCGCGCGTAACCAAGCCCATCCGGTGACGGCGACGCGCCTTCGGTGATCAATAGCCCGAGGTCGGCGCGTTGGGCGTAGTATGTGGCCATGATCGGCGTCGGCACGTGGTCCGCCGTGGCACGGTTGCGGGTCATGGGCGCCATGACCATTCGGTTCTTCAGCGAAAGGCCGCGCAGGGCGTACGGTTCGAACAGCATGACGAGAATCCCGCCGGGAAGCAGAAATGCGCGGCGACCCCCGGACAGATCCGCGACGCATATATTTACCGATCGGTAGGTATATTGCTGATCGGGACCCAATTCGCAACCTCCACCCCCGTTGCCCACGATGGTTCGCGGCCGACCCCGGGAATTCGATGCACAGGACGCGCTGGACCGTGTACTCGCGGTTTTCTGGCGTGATGGGTTCGACGCGGCCTCGATGCAGGCGCTCGCGGATGCGGTCGGCGTGAGCAAGCCCAGCCTGTACGCGGCCTACGGCAACAAGGAGTCGCTGTATCTGGCCGCGCTGGAGCGCTACGCGACTACCCACGGCGCGGAACGGATGGAGCGGCTGCACGCCGAGCCCGATGTGAAGCGGGCGGTGCATGAGTTCCTGACGTCGCTGGTGGACGCGTTTACGGCCACCGGGGGCCCGCCGGGGTGCATGATCGTGGCCGGTACGTCGGCCTGTCAGGCCTCGCATGCGTCAGCGGCCGTGCAGGGTGCGATCCGGATGGCACTGCGCGCCGCCGCCGATGCCCTGGAGGTTCGCCTGCGTCGTGCGGTGACCGAAGGGCAGCTGGCGCCTGATCCGGCACCGTGCGCGCTGGCGGCCTATATCGGCACGGTGATGTCGGGGTTGAGCGTGCAAGCCCGCGGCGGCGCGAGCGCCGAGGTGCTGCGGCACGTGGTGTCTACGGCCATGCGGGCATGGCCGTAGAGACGCAGTCGAATCGGGTGAGCGCTACCGCCGTATCATCGTGACATCCAACAACTGCTGACGTACCGCCGTCGCCTTGCCGGCGCGCTCGAGCGCGGCCCATAGGCGCGTCACGGTCTCCTCGTCCACCAGCCCGGACGGCGATCCACCCACGGTCGGCGTGCCCATCTTCTCGCTCGTGCGGAACGCATCGACCGCCGTTACGGTCTCAGCGGTGTATATGTTCGCCTCAGGGCCGCGCGCCGCGATCGTTTCACCGCGCTTGTAGAAGCCGAGCGCGTTCAGCATCACCTTGAGCTGGTACACGTCGCCACCGGAGAACTGCTCGAGCGTGCGATAGCCCAGCGTCTGCGACACGGCATCATAGATGCGCCGCAGCTCGCCCAGGGGATCGGCGTTCTCGCAGACGTTGATGTTCGCCGTCTGGCCATCACTGCGGCGCGACATGCCGGGTCGCGCGTCGGCCACCACCACGGCCGCCGAAGTGCGCAGCCCGTGGCGCTTGTCGCCACCAAGCACGAAGCCGGCGTTCAGCGCGGTGATGAGTCGGTCGGCCAGATGATACGGCGTGCCTTCACTCGATTCGAAGCTCTTGGCCACTGCTTCGATCACTTCGGGGCCCACGAGAATATTCCCCTGCGTCACGTAGTTCTTGCCGGCGCGATGGCCCGCCCACGCGTTCGGGCCGCTGCCTGTGTGCTGCGCCGAGCGGCCGTCGATCGCAATCACCGCCACCTGCCGCGACTGGAATCCGCTGTCGGCGGCCAGTGCGCGCTTGAGGGCCGCGTCGGGCGCCTCGCCACGCGCCAGGGCATCGAGCAATTCGTTGCCATATTCGGTGCGCGTACTGGCCTGCGTCGCCACCGCGCCCACACCTTTGCGTACCCACGGGACACCATTGCCCACACACGGCACGCGCGTGGTCACCGCCACACCGACTTCGCCCGTACGCGGGTCGATGGCGGCAATGGAAAAGGTGTGAAACACGAGGGAGTCACGCCACGCGTACGGCTCCTGCGCCTGCGCACTGCGCGGTGTGGCAGTGATGGCGAGCGTGAGTACGGCGGCAATTGCGGTCAGGCGCATCAGCGTGGTCCGGGGCCGAGGTAACGATCAAAGTGTGCCACCAGCTTTCGCAGGAGGTACGTGGCGTAATACGGGCGCTGCGTCCAGCCGTGGGTGGCCGCCGGCGCGAACGCGAAGTCGAAATCCTTGCCGCGCTTCATGAACTCTTCCGCCAGCGCCACCGCCGACGAGAAGGGCACGACGTCGTCCTGCATGCCGTGAATGAGCAGCAGATGATCGCGCAGGTTGCCGGCATATTGCAAGGCCCCGCGCGTGAAGGTGGCCGGGTGTGTCTGCGGACGCCGTACGATCGCGACGTCGTCGCTGCCGAACAGATACGGATCGGTCGCTGCCGCGCCCGCCACACCCGCCTGAAACAGCCCCGGCTTCTTGAGCAGCGAATACACGGTGAGCGTGCCGCCGTAGCTGCTCCCCCAGATGCCGAAACGTGCCCCGTCCACGAACGGCAGCGTCTTCATGTACGACACGGCGCTTTCGAGATCTTCGAGATCGCCGCCCCCCCAGTCCATCAGGAATTTCTCGCGGAACTCGCGCCCATAACCGGTGCTGCCGCGCACGTCGACCTGCACCACGATGTATCCCTTCTCGAGCGCGAGATACTGCTGCAGCATGCCGTTCATGCCGCCCCACCGGTTGCGCACGGTATTCGAATACGCCGGGCCGAACAGCACCGGATAGTGCTTCGTGGAATCGATGTTCGGCGGAAAGAACACGCGGATGCGGAGCGGCAACGTGTCGCTGCCATTCTTGATGCTCAGATACTGCGGCGCGATCCACGGCACGCTCGCGAACTCCGGTGTCGTGGAGGTGGTGATGCGACGTTCCACGGCGCCGGGGCGCACGTCCAGCAGATACAGCTCCGTGGGCTGCCGATCACTCGACGACAGCAGCGCGATGGTACGTCCGTCTGGCGACACGAACGGCGCATGCGTGCCCGGCATCGTGGTGAGCTGCCGCGACACGCCGCCGCCCACACTCACGCGAAACACGTGACGCTCTGACGGCCGCGGGGCCGAACTCACGTAGTCGATACTCTGTGTGGCGCCGCGCGGAATGCCCGCGCCTTGCACATCGTGCGGGCCCGACGTCAGGGCCACGGGGGCGACATCACCCGGCACCACGCGGTACAACCGATAGCGGTCATCGAGGTCGCCCGTCAGCACGATGCTCTTGCCATCGGCACTCCACGCCGAGGCGATGTCGTTGTAGACGCGCGTGTCGCGGTGGTCGTGCCACGCCACGCGCGGAGTTGGCACACCCACCGTGAGCACATGGATCGTGCGGTCGATCGCGTCGTCGCTCTCGCGATCGATCATCAGCGAGCCGGTCGCGGACCAGGCGAAGTTCACGATGCGCGTACGGCTCGAGTCGGGCAGCTCCACCATGTTCAGGGCGCGCGTGGCCACGTCGTACAGTCCCACCTTGCGCACCTCATTGGCCTGCCCCGGGGCACCGCGGCGCAGCGTGTTCATCTGCACCGTGTCGCCGAGGTAGTACGGCATGCTGAAACGCGGCACGCCGCGTCGGTCCACGTAATGCATCGCGATCGTGCGGGAATCCGGAGACCACGCATACGCCGGTGACGGGCCGCTCCACGTGGCACCACCGATTTCCACCTCGCGGCCGTAGTACGTGCCCAGCGCAATCGTGCCGATCGGCGCGACCGCAACGGTCGTCGCGCGAACGGGCGCTGCGTTCGGTGCTGCGCTCGTCATCGGCAGCAGCCACAGGTCACCATCACGCAGGAACGAAATCGTGGATCCGTTGGGCGAGATCGCCAGTTCGCTCACTTCACCCACTCCGCTCGGCAGAGCCGTCGGCCGCAGGGTCGGCAACGCCGAGCTGGCGCCGGTCGCGATCGCCACCCGCCAGAGCGAGTCCCCCTGCACGAACACGATCGCACGGCCGTCTGGCGTCCATACGAATTCGCCAACGCGCCCGGTGCTGCTGGCGGGGAGCAGGCGGCGCGCCGCGGCGCCGCCGCGATCCACCAGCCACAGCGAGCGGGCGGGATGCGCGGCGTCGCTCCAGAGAAAGGCGACCGCCTTCGAGTCGGGAGACCAGAGGGGCGACCCTGGCGCGGCACCCGCGAGTGACGGCCCGGCGGTGATGCGCTCGAGGGTGAGCGGTGTACGGGCGGGCGTACCCTGCGCCGCGAGGAGGCTGGGGGCGACCGCCGCAACGGCCGCCAGGAGGGTGCGAGCAATGAGGTGCATGGCCCGAACTTACAGGCTGCACCGAAAAAAAGAGGGGCGATCCGGTTGGACCGCCCCCGTGGTGCTTACCCGGCCAGGATCGGCAGATGCCGGATCTTTTCCTGCCACTCGCGCGGCCCGGTTTCGTGCACGTTGCTGCCCGCGGCGTCGACCGCCACCGTGACCGGCATGTCCTCCACCGTGAACTCGTAGATCGCTTCCATGCCGAGGTCTTCGAACGCCACCACGCGTGACGCGCGGATCGCCTTCGACACCAGATAGGCGGCGCCGCCCACGGCCATCAGATACGCCGCCTTGTGCTTGCGAATCGCTTCGAGGCCAACCGGACCACGCTCGGCCTTGCCGATCATCGAGATCAGCCCCGTCTTGGCCAGCATCATTTCGGTGAAGTTATCCATGCGCGTGGCCGTGGTCGGGCCGGCCGGACCCACCGCTTCATCGCGCACGGGATCGACCGGGCCCACGTAGTAGATCACGCGGTTCGTGAAGTCGACGCCCTCGGGGAGCCCTTCGCCCTTCGCGAACAGATCGGCGATCCGCTTGTGGGCCGCGTCGCGCCCCGTGAGCAGCTTGCCGCTGAGCAGCAGACGATCGCCGGCCGTCCATGTGGCCACGATCTCCGGGGTGAGTGTGTCGAGGTCCACGTGCTTGGCGTTCACATCCGGGCGCCACGTGACATCGGGCCAGTCCGCCAGGCTCGGCACCGGCAATGTCACCGCACCGCTGCCATCGAGTGTGAAGTGCGCATGCCGGGTGGCGGCGCAGTTCGGGATCATCGCAATTGGCTTCGACGCCGCATGCGTCGGATAATCGAAAATCTTCACGTCGAGCACGGTGGAAAGACCACCGAGCCCCTGCGCACCGATCCCGAGCGCATTGATCTTGTCGCACAGCTCGATCCGCAGCTCCTCGATCTTGTTCTGCGGACCGCGCGCCTTGAGCTGCGTCATGTCGATGTGCTCCATGAGCGATTCCTTCGCCATGAGCATCGCCTTTTCCGCCGTGCCACCGATGCCGATGCCGAGCATGCCCGGTGGGCACCAGCCGGCGCCCATCAGCGGCACCGTCTTCATGACCCAGTCCACGATCGAGTCGCTCGGGTTGAGCATCGCGAACTTCGACTTGTTCTCGGAGCCGCCGCCCTTCGCCGCCAGCTTCACCTCGACGGTATCGCCCGGCACGATCTCGTAGTGCACGACCGCTGGCGTGTTGTCGCGCGTGTTCTTGCGCGTGAACGCCGGGTCGGCCACGATAGAGGCCCGCAGCACGTTGTCGGGCTGCAGGTAGGCGCGTCGCACGCCTTCGTTCACCATCTCCTGCACCGACATCGTGGCGTCCCAGCGCACGTTCATGCCGACCTTGAGAAACACCACCACGATGCCGGTGTCCTGGCAGATCGGGCGATGGCCTTCGGCGCACATGCGCGAGTTGGTGAGGATCTGCGCGATCGCGTCCTTGGCGGCCGGGCTCTGTTCCTTCTCGTAGGCGTCGCCCAGCGCATGGATGTAATCCAGCGGATGGAAGTACGAGATATGCTGGAGGGCGTCCGCAATGGACTGGATGAAGTCGGCTTGGGCGATGGTCGTCATAGGCCGAAAAATAATAGAGCGCAGCCGTGCGCGACTCTGGCAGGACCCGGCGGGCGCCGGAGCGCCGGCCAGTGCCGGCCGGCAAGGCCACGGCCGTCATCGGATGTTGAGCCCACCGCCCACCGCGGATTCGCGCGAATGTCCGCGGATCAACCAGCACGAAGCATGAGCGGCTCCAGAAATCGCACCACCCTACCGCACCGCCATCGTCCCTTCGCTCACCAGGACCGTCGCACCACCCACCCGCACGGCGTCGATCAGGCCACATCGCTTGTGCGCTTCGATGTGCAGCCGGCTGGGACGACCCATTTCCACGCCCTGCGTGACTTCCCACTTCAATAGTCCCTCGCGTGGCGTGCGCTTGGCGAGATAGCCCGCCAGACACGCGTTCGCCGATCCCGTGGCCGGGTCTTCCGGCACGGTGGAGCCGGGCACGAACACCCGCGCGCGGATGTCGCAGCCGCGCACGTGCGCCGGCAGCAGCGCATCACGGGCGGCGT
>CANGXK010000121.1 GCA_947457715.1 Gemmatimonadota bacterium | reverse complement strand
TGGACCTTGCGCATTCGTCGAAGCAGACGGTGCAGGAAGTCCTCGCCATGGCAACGCGTCCGGTGGTGGTGTCGCACACCGGCGTGGCAGCCACCTGCCCGGGTCCACGCAATCTCACCGATGATCAACTGCGGGCGATTGCGGCGAACGGTGGACTCGTGGGTATCGGTTACTGGGACGGCGCGGTGTGCGAGCCCACGATCGCGAACATCGTGAAGGCGATTCAGCATGCGGTGCAGGTGGCCGGCGCCGCCCATGTGGCGCTCGGTTCCGACTTCGATGGCGCCACGCGCACGCCGTTCGACACGCGCGGACTGGCGGCAATCACCGACGGCCTGCTCAAGGCCGGCCTGGATCAGGACACGATCGCGCGCGTGATGGGTGGCAATACGCGGGATTTTCTGCTGCAGCAGCTGCCGTCGTCGTCACCCACATTGCGGGCCGGTCGATAACGTGAAGGCCCGGTGACGCGCGCCTGGTGGATGCTGGTGGTGGCCGGCTTGCTCGAGGTCGTCTGGGCGATCGGTCTCAAGTACTCGGACGGCTTTCGAAAACCCGTGCCGTCGGCGCTCACGGTCACGGCGATGATCGCGAGCTTCTACTACCTCGCGCAGGCACTCAAAACACTGCCGGTCGGCACCGGCTATGCGGTCTGGACCGGTATCGGTGCCGTGGGAACGGCGATCGTGGGGGTCCTGGTGTTCGGCGAGTCGCGCGATTTGGGACGGATCGTTTCGGTTACGCTCATCGTCTGCGGCATTATCGGCCTCAAGCTGACGTCACCGGCCTGACGCGGCGAGCCCTCCTCGTGGGCACTTCGCTCCGGGCTGCGGCATTGACTCGTCATGCTCCGATTCGCTTCAATCGTTCCTGTGCTGCGCGTCGCCGACGTCGAGCGCTGCATGGTGTGGTATCGCGAGATCCTCGGCTTCTCGGTGGATCCCTTCCCGGCCGCGGCTCCGTATGAATTCTGCATCCTGCGTCGCGATGCGGCTGAGGTGATGCTGAGGCGCACGCGAACGCCAATTCCGCGTACGCCGACCGCTCATGACTGGGACGTGTATCTGCGTCTCGAAGGCGGCGAGCTGACGGCGCTGCTCGATCATGCGCGGCGGCGCACGCCGTTGGTGCGCGGACCGGAGCTGATGCCGTATGGGCAGATCGAGTTCGAACTCGAAGACCCGGAAGGGCACCGCATCTGCGTGGCCGAAGTACTCGACGACGTGAAGGGTTTCCCGCGCGCGGTGGACTAGACCGACCTGTGAATGCCCCTGGGGCTCGAGAGGCGACTGACGATCACCATGGTGATCACGTTCAGGACGAGTGCCACGAAGCCCGCGTTGATGTCGGTGATGTTGTGCCTGCGGAAAGAGCGACGCAAGCAGTGCCGGGAAAAGCTGTGTCACCATGCTGTACGCCATCAGGAGCAGCGTGACGAGTGTGCTGCCGCCGCGGAAGGTAGAAAAGAGCGCGATTGCGGCGAGCACTGGCACAAGAAGGCGTGCGCGCGTCGGGGCGATGCTCATGAGAATGAGCGAACCCGGTACGAGGGCCGTGAGCAGTCCGGCCGCACCGACGAGTCCCACGATCCAGGGACCGACGCGTCGCGAGGAGCAGCGTGGCCGCGAGGATGCCGAGCGAAATCATCATGGGGCGGAGCGTCCCGTGTCGGTCGCGTCCATGCGCTCGGCCCGCGCGTCGAGGATGGCGATTGCCGGAGCAAGGGCCAGCCGCTGGTACGGTCAGGTCACGCCGTGCCGAGCAGATCGAGCGTGGCGGCCGTGAGATAGCGCAGGCCGATATCGAGCGAGCGCTCGTCGATCTGGAAGCGGGGGTGGTGATGCGGGAAGTCGATGCCGATATCGACGTTGCCTGCGCCGATGAACGCGAACACGCCCGGTGCCCGCTGCTGGTACGCCGAAAAATCCTCACCACCCATGGTGGGGCGCATGTCGATCAAGGTGTCCGCCCCGAAGGTGCGCGTGACCACGTCGACGAGTCGTGCCGTGAGGGCAGGATCGTTCACGACCGGTCGATAGCCGGGTTCGTAGCTGAAGTCGTAGGCGGCGCCGAAGGCACTGGTGACGCCCTTGATGATGCGCTCCATCGTGACGGGCACGGTCGTGCGCAGCGTGGGATCGAAGGTGCGTACGGTGCCGGCGAGAAACGCCGAGTTGGGGATGACGTTGAAGGTGGTGCCGGCGATGAACTGCGTGATCGAGAGGACCACCGGGTCGAGGGGGTCGATGGTACGCGAGACGACATGCTGCAGCGCCGACACGACTTGGGCCCCGACGGCGATCGGATCGATCGTACCGTGCGGCATGGCGGCGTGGCCGCCCTTGCCGGTGATCGTGCATTGGAACGTGTCGGGGGCGGCCATGGCCGGTCCGGCGATCAGCCCGATGCGTCCTACCGGCATCGACGACCAGACGTGCAGCCCGATGACCTGATCGACGCCGTCCATGACGCCTTGCCGCACCATCTCCTCGGCACCGCCGGGCGACAGCTCTTCGGCGTGCTGAAACAGGAACCGGACTTCGCCGCGGAGCTGCTCGCGGTGGCGCGCGAGGAGTGTGACGAGGCCGAGGGCGATCGAGGTGTGTCCGTCGTGTCCGCAGGCGTGCATGGCCCCGTCGGACTGCGATCGGTACTCGACATCATTCTCCTCGTGAATGGGGAGGGCGTCGATGTCGGCGCGAACGGCGATGACCGGCCCCGGGCGCCCGGTGCGCAGGTGCGCCATGACGCTGGTCTCGGTGGGGCGCGAGATCTCGAGGTCGCCGATCTGCTCCAGCACCTGCCGGATGAATCGAGCGGTTTCGTGCTCCTGAAAGGCGACTTCGGGTCGACGGTGCAGCGCCCGGCGCCAGTCGATGACTTGGGGCGCGAGCTGTTGCGCCTCGAGGAGCAAGGCGGCGGCGTCGAGGGCCGACGTATGAATGGCAGTCGTCATGGTCACGGATCAGGCACGGGTGGACTCGGACGCTTCCCTAGTGATGTAACCGCTTTCGGCTTCTTTGCGTAGGTTTGACCATGCTCCTACTGCAACCCGCCTCCGCGCCGCTGGCCCCCGCTTCGGCCCCGGTTTCTCAGCAGCCTGTCGGCGTTACTACAGGTCTCGACGCGGCTCCTGTCAGCCTGAAGCCGCTCACCTCGGCCGACGTCGAGGCGCTAAAGGCCAAGCGCAACGAGTTGTCGCGTCAGTTGACGTCGGTGCAGGGTCGTCGGGATGACGTCGCAAAGGAGTTGCAGCGCACCACCGGGCCTGGGGCGAAGGGGCTCGAGCAGCGGTTGGCGGTCCAGGACGAGCGTATCGTGCAGCTGGAACGGGATATCGCAGCGAACGGCCGCGAACTGGCCCGGGCCCCGGGCGAGCTGGTGTCCGAAGAGGCGACGGCGGAGCGCTACGGTCCGTTCAGTTCGGGACAGCTCACGGCGATCTCTATCGTGTCGCTCGTGATGGTGTGGGGCCCGCTGGCGTGGGCAGCAGCGCGGATGATGATGAAGCGCGCCAATCAGCCGAAGCCCAGTCCGCAGCTTCTGGAAGGTACGGCGCGTCTGGAGCGCATCGAGCAGGCGGTGGACGCGATGTCGATCGAGATCGAACGCATTTCCGAAGGACAACGCTTCGTGACGCAGCTCCTGTCGAACCGGGCTCCAGCGCCGGCACTGGTCGAACGCACCGAGTCGCCGGCGTAACGCGGGTTCGCGGAGGACTACGCCGGCAGGTCGTCGGCGCTGCGGTCGGCGAGCATGGTCGGATTCGTGACGACGGACGTGATGGAGCGCGGGCGCACGACACCACGCAACCGCTCGTAGTTAAGTCGGAAGAGTTCGACAGCGGCGGGCACGTCGTGTTCGCTGCGCATGCGGAAGCTGATCCACCCCGAGTGTGGCTGGGTGCGGTGTGGTTCCGCGCGGCCGGCGGCTACAAGGTCGCGACGCAAGCGCACCGGCATCAGCAGATCGGCGACGCCGCTCACATGCACGTGCCCGATCTCGCGATGGTCGAGACGAAACTCGACGCCGCCGAACCGATACGGCCGCACGTCCACGCCATCCCAGTGCTTGACGATGCTGGCGACCACTGCGCCGAACTCGAAGGTGCCCATGGCTGTAACCGAGGCAATTCGTGAACCGATTGGAGCGATGCCTGAGCATGCACCCAGTTTGCGCGAAAGGCGAGCAATCGGCAAAAGCGGTGACGGCGGGGTTTGCTGAGACGAATCGTGTCGCGGGCGGCAGGCGTGCGGCGTATCGTCAGGCATGGCTCCGATGAACTCTGTGGCAGATGCAACGATCGATCCGCGCTGGCGGGCGGTGGTCGAGCGCGACCGCCAGTGGGATGGCAGCTTCGTGTTTGCGGTGACGTCGACGAAGATCTTCTGCCGTCCGTCCTGTCCCTCGCGCCGCCCACGCCATGACCGGGTGCGCTTCTACGCGACGGGACAGGAGGCGCGTGCGGCCGGTTTTCGCGCCTGCAAGCGGTGTGGGCCGGACTCGGCATCGGCGTCAGGGGCCGATGTCCTGCACACCTCGCTGGTGGTGCGCGCGATCACCCTGCTGGAGGATGATGCGATGACGGGCACCGCACTGGCGCACGCGCTCGACGTGAGTCGAGCGCAGCTTCAACGGGTGTTCACGCGCCTGACGGGATGCACGCCGGCCGAGTGGCAGCGCGCGCAGCGCAGCGAGCGCTTGCGGAGCGCTCTCGCGTCTGGGGATTCGGTGTCGAGCGCGGCGTTCGACGCGGGCTTCGAGTCGCTGCCCAGCGCGTACACGGCCGCGTCGGCGCACCTGGGTATGTCGCCGGGCGCCCTGCGTCGCGGTGCGGCGGGTGAGACGGTGTTCTTCACCATCGTGCCCTGTGCGCTGGGGTTCGTGCTCGTGGCGATGACGTCGCGCGGCGTCCATCGCGTGGTGCTGGGCGACGATCCGCTCGTGCTCGAGTCAACGCTCCGTGACGCGTTGCCGGCCGCGGCAATCGTGCGCGACGATGCGGCGCTCGGCGATATCAGCGCGAATATCGTAGCGTTGGCCAGTGGCGCGGCGCTGTCGCATGCGTTGCCACTCGATCTGCGCGGGACGGCGTTTCAGCAGCGCGTGTGGCGCGAACTGCAGCGGATTCCGCGCGGTGAAACGATTACGTACGCCGAGCTCGCGGCGCGCATCGGCTCACCGACGGCGGTGCGCGCGGTGGGTACGGCCTGTGGGGCGAACCCGGTGGCGATGGTGGTGCCGTGCCATCGCGTGGTGCGTGCCGACGGGAGTCTTGGCGGCTACGCATGGGGGTTGGAGAGGAAGGTGCGGTTGCTGCGGGATGAGCAACAGAAAACTCCCTAGTGAGCAGGAAGGAGGGTATCAGGGGGCAGGAAGCAGGTGAACGGCGCGCCGTTGCTGCATCCTCCTTCCTGATACCCTCCTCCCCGCTCCCTAGGGAGTGGCAGTTACGAGCCTGCCGTCAGCACGCGATCAGACGGGGAACAGCATCTCCCGATACCGCGGCAACGGCCAGAACTCATCGCCGATGGTGAGTTCGAGTGCGTCGGCCGCGTCACGGACTTCGCCCATCGTTTCGCAGCCGGTGGTCGTGAGGTAGCCGGCCTGTCCACCGAGGTCGTCGTGCATGTGCTCGGCCTTGGTGATCACCTTGGCGAGTTCCGCCCGCTTCTTCTGCAGCGTGGCCACCAGCTTCGACACTGAGTTCGCGGCGTCGACGATCGGCTGCATGTTGATGCCGGCCGCGGCACCCTGACCGGCCGATGCGGCCAGCGTACCGAGGTACGCGTACGCCGCCGGCAGCACCTGCGTGTCGATCATCTGCTGGATCGTGTGCAGCTCGATCAGGATGTCCTTCACGTAGCGCTCGAGGCGAACGTGGTAGCGGCTCTCGAGTTCGACTTCGGTGAGGATGTGCGTGTTCTTGAACAGCGCGATCGCCGACTCCGTGCGCAACTGCGCCAGCGCTTCGGGCGTGCGGCGCAGATTGAGCAGGCCACGCTTCTTGGCTTCGACCACCCACTCGTCGGAGTAGTTGTTGCCTTCGAACCGTACGGCTTCCGATTCCTTGAACGCCTTGGCGGCCACCGTGAGGGCGGCGTCGTCGGTGCTCTTGCTGGTCTTGAGCTCCGCCTTGAGCTGCTCGATGATCTCGCCGATCGCTTCGGCCACGGCGGCCTGCAGCAGCATGACGGGGAAGGCGATGCTCTGCGACGCGCCGACGGCACGGAACTCGAACTTCGAGCCCGTGAAGGCGAACGGTGACGTGCGGTTGCGGTCGGTGTTGTCCTGCTCGACTTCCGGCAGCTTCGCCACGCCGAGCTTCAGCATGGCCTGTTCGGCGTTCTTCGGCGACGTCTTGCCGGCGGCGATGTCTTCGACGACCTGCGTGAGTCCCGAGCCGAGGAAGGCCGAGATGATCGCGGGCGGCGCTTCGTTGGCGCCGAGGCGATGCTCGTTGCCGCTCACGGCGATACCGGCGCGGAGCAGACCGGCATGCTTGTGCACGCCCTTCAGCACGGCGGCCAGGAACACGAGGAAGCGGATGTTCTGGTGCGGCGTCTTGCCCGGCTTGAGCAGGTTGGTGCCGTCGAGCTGGTTGTCGGACGTGATCGAGAGCGACCAGTTGCAGTGCTTGCCCGAGCCGTTGATGCCGGCGAACGGCTTTTCGTGCACGATCGCCTGCAATCCATGTCGCGGCGCGATCTTGCGGAGGATGCTCATCACGAGATGGTTGTGATCCACCGCGATGTCGGTGTCCTCGAAGATCGGTGCGAGCTCGAACTGACACGGCGCCACTTCGTTGTGCCGCGTGACGATGGGTACCGCGACCTTGTACAGCTCGTGTTCGACTTCGCTGATGCAGGCCTGCACGCGCTCGGGGATGCCACCGAAGTAGTGGTCTTCGAGCTGCTGGCCACGTGGGGGCGGCGCGCCGATGAGCGAGCGCGCGGCCATGACGAGGTCGGGGCGCAGCGCGAAGTGCGCGCGGTCGATCATGAAGAATTCCTGCTCGACGCCGAGCGTCGTGTTCACGCGCAGCACGCCGGTGTCGCCGATGAGTTCGAGCAACTCCATGGCGCGGTGCGACAGCGTGTCGGAACTGCGCAGCAGCGGCGTCATTTCGTCGAGCGCTTCGCCGTTGTAGCCGATGAAGACCGACGGAATGCAGAGATACTTCACGCCGCCGGTCTCGCTGATGAACACGGGCGACGCCGGATTCCACGCGGTGTAGCCGCGCGCTTCCCACGTGGCGCGCAAGCCACCCGACGGGAAGCTCGAGGCGTCGGGCTCGCCCTGAATCAGTTCCTTGCCGGAGAACTCAGCGATCGCGTCACCGTCGCCAGTCGGCGTGAGGAAGCTGTCGTGCTTCTCGGCGGTGAGGCCGGTCTGCGGCTGGAACCAGTGCGTGAAGTGCGTGACGCCGCGCGACATCGCCCATTCCTTGATGACCTGCGCGACGACGGGCGCGATCTCGGAGTCGAGCTTTTTGCCAAGGCG
>CANGXK010000120.1 GCA_947457715.1 Gemmatimonadota bacterium | reverse complement strand
CTGTCAGCCAACCTGCTCAAGCGCGTCGGCAGCGTCACGTTGCGCAGCACGGTGCGTGGCCTGATGGAGCGCGAGACGAACGACCTCGTGAATGCGAGCGGTCAGATCTTCTCGGCGCCCGGCGTGAACAGCCTGAATAACGCGACCGTCCGCTTTGTGAATTCCACGAGCGAGACGATCCGTACCAACTCGTTCTTCGTGAGCGCGGCCGCCGACTACAAAGGCAAGCTCATTATCGACGGTTTGGCGCGTATGGACGGCAGCTCGCTGTTCGGACCGGAGGAGCAGGAGAACTGGTACTACCGCGGCTCGGCGGCCTACCGCCTGTCTGAAGAGACCTGGTTCCCGCTCAAGAGCGTCTTCAACGAGTTCAAGCTCCGCGCGTCGCAGGGAACGGCCGGTGGCCGCCCCGACTTCAACGACCAGTTCGAGACGTTCAACTTCATCGAAGGCGGTGGCCTCGTGAAGCAGAACCTCGGCAACAAGTTCCTGAAGCCGGAGTACTCGAAGGAAACCGAACTCGGCATCGACGCCATCGTGAAGAATCGTTACTCGATTCAGCTCTCGTATGCGCGTCAGGTGACCTCCGACCAGCTGCTGCTGATTCCGCTCGCCGGCTACTTCGGCTACGCCAACCAGTGGCAGAACGCCGGTACCGTCACGGGCAACACGTACGAAGCGACGCTCGAAGCGCAGATCGTGCGCAAGCCGAACTTCACGTGGCGTGCCGGCCTGGTGGCCGACCGTTCGCGCAACAAGATCACCGAGTTCAACCGCCCCTGCTTCACCACGAACACGGTGGGCTTCCGGTGCGCCGGTGAAACGCTCGGCAACATGTACGGCTTCCGCTTCATCGGTGACGCATCCGAACTGCCGGCCGATGCGCAGTCACGCGCGAGCGAGTTCGCGCGCAACGACGAAGGGCTGCTCGTGTACGTCGGTGCCGGCAACGCCTACACCGATGGTGAGACCAAGCGCCTCTGGGGCACGCCGGCGGTGACGATCGGCAGCCAGTCGTATCAGTGGGGTATGCCCGTTCGTGCGCTCGACTCGACGGGCAATGCCGCCGTCACGCGCATCGGCGACGGCAACCCGGACTTCCGGTTCGGTGTGTCGAACACGATCGGCTGGCGCGGCGTGCAGCTGTTCATGCTGTGGGACGCGCAGATCGGCGGCGACGTGTACAACCAGACCAACCAGCGCATGTATCAGTACCAGCGCAGTCGCGATGTCGACCAGGCGGGCAAGGCGCAGGAACTCAAGAAGCCCATCGAGTACTACGTCTCGCTCTACTCGGCCAACGATCCGACCAGCTACTTCGTGGAAGACGCGAGCTTCGTCAAGCTGCGTGAAGTGTCGCTCAAGTACCGCCTGCCGAGCAGCTTCTCCCGCGCGCTGGCGCGACTGGGTGCCGAACAGGCCTCGGTGTCGCTCATCGGCCGTAATCTGGTTACGCTCACCAGCTACAAGGGGTACGACCCCGAAGTTGGCAGTGTGCTCAGCCGCCTCGACAGCTTCTCGTATCCGCGCTATCGCACGGTCACGGGCAGCTTCGAAATCACCTTTTGATCGGCGAGCCTCAACACATGAATTCGACTCTCAAGAAGTTCGCCCTGCCGGTCGGTCTCACGCTCATCGCGGCATCCTGTCAGGACCTCGATGTGGTGAATCCCAATCGGCCTGACGCGGAACGCGCCACAGCGCAGCCGGTGACCACGGAGTCCTTCGTGGCGACCTCGTTCCGCACCTGGTGGCCCGTGGCCGGTCATGACGACTATCCCGCGTGGGCCTTCAGCACGATGTCGCGCGAGATGACCTCCGGCTTTGCCGACTTCGGCCAGCTCGAACTGTCGTCCGAGCCGCGTCAGTCATGGAACAACAGTCCTGTGAACGCCCGTCGGCAGGTGAACGAGCTGCCGTGGTATCAGTTGTACCGCACGATCTCCGCCGCCAACGATGTGGTGGGCGCCATCGATCGTGGGCTCGTGATCGAGAACGCCGCACGCACCGCGCGGTCGAAGGCGATGGGTAAGTTCATGCAGGGTATCTCGTTCGGCTATCTCGGGCTCTACTTCGACAAGGCCGCGCTGGTGGACGAGAAGACCAAGCTGGACACGCTCACGGGTGTGGCACCGACGTTCGTCGACTACAAGGTGGTCACGACGTTCGGCATCACGCAGTTGGACGCGGCGATCGCGACGGCGAATGCTCAGCCCACGATGACCTTCCCGGCAGACGGGTGGCTGTATCAGGCGCTCACGAAGGACCAGTTCGTGCGCGTCGCGAACTCGTTCGCCGCGCGGCTCCTGGTGTACTCGGCCCGCACGCGTGAAGAGCGCGCGGCGGTGAACTGGGCGGACGTGATCCGGCGCGTAGATGCGGGTATTCAGACGGACTTCGCGCCGAACGCACAGCCAGATGTGTTCTTCGACGACTGGAAGCGCCTGATCGCGCGTCTGCGCACGGCGGGACGTCCGTCGGACTTCGGCCGCCCGAGCTACTGGCTCGTCGGTCCGTCCGATTCCACGAACGGATGGCGGAACTGGGTAGCGACGCCGAACGACAGCCGTCAGCCGTTCCGCATCACGACGAAGGACCGTCGCATTCAGGGTCCCACGGGTCCGACGTCGGTGGGCAAGTACATGGGTTACAACCTGAACAACATCTTCCAGGCGGCCCGCGGTACGTATCGGTTCTCGCACTACTTCTACAAGCGCAACGGTGTGGATCTCACGTACCAGACGGGCCCGCAGGTCGCGATGACGGTGACCGAGATGGATCTGCTCAAGGCCGAGGCGCTCATCCGCCTGGGTCGTGCGGCAGAAGCGGTACCGCTCATCAACAAGTCGCGCATCGCCAATGGTGAACTGCCGGCGGTCACGGTCGACGGTCCGCCGAACGAAGCGGGCTGTGTGCCGCGCAAGGAAAACGGCGATTGCGGCAGCTTGTGGGATGCGCTGCGCTACGAGAAGAGCATCGAAGGCGTTGGCGTGAACGGCGTGGTGTCGTTCTTCGACGCACGTGGCTGGCGCACGCTGCCGGAAGGCACGCCCATTCACTTCCCGATCCCGGGCCGTGAACTGCAGACGTTGCGGTTGCCGCTGTACACGTTCGGTGGCCCTGGTGGTCAGGGCAGTGCGCCCGCGCGTGAGCCGGAGCGTTGTCCGGTGGCGTTGGCGCGGTGTGCACCGTAAGTGTGCGGTGTGATCTGCTGAACTGATCACGCGGAGATGCGGAGGGCGCAGAGCTCGCAGAGAGAAACGATTCTCTGCGAACCCTGCGCCCTCTCTCTTTACTCTGCGTGATCGGGCCCGTCGATGCTTGCGGCCCCGCTCCCCCACGGCGCCGGCGGCACCTGGACCGGCTTGGTCAAGTCGAACTCCACCCGGAACCGGCGGTCGCTCCCCGTACGGGTGAGCTGATACACGAATCGCGTGGGCGTGATCTCCACCGTCCACACGTTGGTGCGCGACGCCGGCAGCAGGGCCGCCGTGAAGCTGTCGGCGGCAAAAGCCATGAGGCGGTCGGTGCCGCCCGGGAGTGCGTCGCCGCCGTATTGCGTGACGCGATCCTCGCTGCCGTCTTCGTGCCGGTGGTCGTGTTTGAGCCGCGCGCCGGCGGCCGTGCCCTTGACCGTTTTCGTGAAGACCCACGTGCGTGAACGGTCGGTGCCGACGTGGAACGGGATCCGCACCGTGTCGCCGCAGCCGCGCACGTGCATCACCAGCGCTTGCCCCCGCATCGCGCTGTCGGCCGGTTGGGGATTGATGATCTCACCGGCGAAGGCCTTGCCGCAGTGGGCGCGGAGAGCGGCCAGGAACTCCGTGGCGGGGTCGATGGCCCAGTCGACCGCGGGAGCATGTGCCGGGCGGGCTCGCGTGGCGGCGACCGACACCACGAACGTGGCCGCGATGAGTGTGGCAGAACGGAGATGGGCGCGTGTCATGTGATCAGCGCCCCGGCAGCGCGGGGAGTGCGTCGACGAACTCGATGATCTGCTGCCGATGCGCGGCCGTGGGGAGGCGTCCGATACCGCCGCCGATGTTGTCGAGCATGTTTTTGGCCTGACTGGTGGCCGGCGTGATGGCCGTGACCGCCGGATGTGCGAGAATGAACTTGAGGAAGAACTGCGCCCACGTGGTAGCGTCGAACTCCGCCGCGAAGGGCGGCAGCTCCTTGCCCGCGGCGCGACGGAAGAGGCTCGTGCGGCCGAACGGCGCGTACGCGAGCACTGCGATCTTCTTCTCCATCGCCAGCGGCAGGATCACATCTTCGACATCGCGATTGTCAGCCGCGTAATCGATGCCGATGAAATCGAGCGGTTCGTTGCGCATGACGTCGATGAGCTGCGCGTACTGATTGGGGAACGTGGTGGTGATGCCCACGTAGCGTACCCGGCCCGCCTGCTTGAATTCGCGCGCGATGGGCAGCTGTGTGGCCGGATCGCCCATGTTGTGCACCTGCATCAGATCGATTTTGGGCTGCTTGAAAATCGCCAGCGACTTCTCGATCTGTGCCCGCGCGGCTGCCGGATCGGCTGCGGTGCCGCCGCGGCCGGCCACATTCACCTTGGTGGCCCAGAACAGCTTGTTGGCGATGCCCAGCTCATTGACGATGCCACCGGCCACCACCTCGGAGGCGCCGTAACTCGGGGCCGTGTCGAAGACGCGGGCACCGCGGTCGACCATGGTCTGGAAGACGGCCTTGAGGGCACTGGCGTCTTCGGCGCGCGCCACGGTGGCGAAGGTGGCCGAGCTGCCAAGGCCGATGACCGGGATCATCTCGCCGGTGCTCGGGATGGCGCGCTGGAGCAGGGTGCCTTGGGGAATCGCGGCGGCCCCGAGGGCCTGCAGGAGACGGGGGGTGACGCCGAGCGTCGCGCCGACGCCCGCAGAGATGCCGATGAAATCGCGGCGAGTGACCATGGGGGCCTGGTGGGGCAGCGGGAAGAGACGTACGGCGGGAGGCGCCATCGTGCCGACGCCCGGGATAATCGAATTAACGTCCGGAAGCGGCTGTCCGCTGCGTAAACGCTTCCGCCGTGCTGCGCCTCGTGTGCTACTTTGCCCTGCATGGCGGCGGCAACGGAGCGGGTGCTGGTCTGCATCTTGGGGGAAACACGGGCCCATGCGCTGACCTGGGAGAATTTCGAGCGGAATGTGCTGGCGGAGCTCTCCGCGGATCTGGCCATTTGCATTGGTCTTCCCAAGCAGTACGACACCGCCAACCCGTTCTACCAGTCTGCGAAGTACCGCTGGACCATTCCCGAGTTCGATGACTGGGGCGACGCCTTTGATCTGGCGGCCCGTGCGAGCAATCTCCCGCCTGACTGGCGACGGCTGTTACGGATCCGTCATCAGTGGCTGGGGGGCATCAAGGGACCGGGTGCCCATCCCGGCTCGGCCGGCATTCTGCTGTTCTTCCGGTGGCTTCTGCTGCAGAAGCTGCGTGAGAATGACCTATTGTCGCAGTACGATCGCATCATCGTCACCCGCTCGGATTTCTACTACTGGTGCCCGCATCCCCCGCTCCAGATTCTCGATCCCCGATACGTGTGGATTCCACGGGGAGAGGATTACGGTGGTTTCACCGATCGACACGTCGTGGCTTCGGCACATGACATTGTGGCCTGTCTGGATGTGATGGACGACGTGCTCCGTCGACCGCAGGAGCTCTATCGGGAGATGCATCACTTTTTCGACTGGAACCTCGAGCAATACCTTCGCTTCCAGTTCCGCAAGAAGCAGATCGAAGGACGTGTCCGACGGTATCCGTATGTCATGACCACCGTGCGCGGTCCCGCCGATTCGTCCCGTTGGGCCAAGGGGGCATTCGATCCGTCGGTGGGAATGATCATCAAATACCAGAGCGAGAAGCGGCTGGCCGACGAATTCCACGGGAAAATCCTTTCCAAGCACGACTGGCTCCAGCAATATTCCGCCCCGCGCCTCGACACATTGGTCTCGCCGCCGGATGGGTTTTCGCAAGCGTCGCCACCCCTTCGGCCGGTGGCTCGGTGTCTCTTGCTGCTGGACCGGACCCCGTGGCTTGGTAGCGCGTTGCGACTGCTGCGGGCGGCGTACCGACTTCTACGTTCACGAGCGTCATGATGACGGAAATGCTTCACCACGATCGCTCCTGGATGGAGCTCAGCGAGTTCTATCACGGCAGGACCATCGCGGTGACCGGTGGTGCCTCGTTCATCGGGAGCCATCTGGTGGAGCTTCTGGTTGCACTTGGCGCCAAGGTCACGGTCGGCGATGATCTCAGCAGCGGACGCGAAGAGCATCTCGAGCACCTGCGCTCCACCATCCGTTTCGTGAAAGGCGATCTCCGGAATGCAGGCGTCGCGACGGAGGCACTTGCCGGTGCCGACGTGGTCTTCCACCTGGCGGCGCAGCATGGGGGCAGGGGCTACATCGAGACGCACCCCGTGGAATGCATGAACAACATGGTGCTCGACCACAGCGTGTTTGCGGCGGCGGTCGCGAGCGGTGCCCGGAAGATCGTGCTGGCGAGTTCGGCCTGCGTGTATCCCACGACGCTGCAGGCGAGTGCCACCGATCGACGGTTGCTCAGTGAAGATGATGCCAATTTCGAGACCCAGGGCAAGGCGTTTGCCGACGGGGCGTACGGGTGGGCAAAACTGATGGCCGAGCTGCAGCTGCGGGCGTTCTGTGAACAGTTCGGCATTTCCGGTGTCGCCTGTCGGCTCTTCACGGCCTATGGCGAGCGAGAAAATGAAAGCCATGCGGTCGTCGCGCTCATTGCCAAAGCCGCGGCGCGTCTCGATCCGTTTCCCATCTGGGGTGACGGCACCCAGACCAGAAACTTCACCTATGTGCAGGACACGGTCATGGGGATGGCCACCGCCGCCGCGCGGATGAATGGCTTTGCGGTCATCAATGTCGGGTCATCCACTCACCACACCATTCTCGAGCTGATCGAGGAGATTTTCGCAGCCGGAGCGTGGCGGCCAACGGAGATCATGAAGCAAATGGATAAACCCGTCGGTGTGCTGAGCCGGGCATCCGACAACAGTCGCTGTCGCGAACTGCTGCACTGGGAGCCCCGCACACCGCTGGCCGTCGGCGTGCGCAAGACGATGGCGTGGTACCGCAGCCGTGCCACCACCACGTCGCCGGCTGAACTGGAGCGATTGCTGACCGAGCGTTCCTGACGTGCGGAGTCTGGCCGCCGACCGGCGAGCCGTCACTCAAGGCTCTGGGTCGAGCGTGATCCGGCGGACCACGATGGTGAGGGCGTCAACGAGAATGCTCATGGGGGAGTGTGAGGAGTAAAGGCTTGCAGGCGACCGCGATCGGGCCCGCGTGCTACGCGAGCAGCCGGTACGCCTTGCAGTCCGTCATATGCAATTGCGTTTGGTCCACGAACACACGCAGCGTGGCCAGCAGCTGCGCCGACGACAGCCCGGCCGTGATCAGGAGCGGAATCTGGGCGAGAAACCACAACCCGTTGTCGCTGTCGAACCGCACCACGAGGCTCCGCCGGTTCAAGCGCCGCACCAGTTTCACGCGGTCGCGCGCCGGCGTCGTTTCGGCGAACGGATACAGGCGGCTCATCATGATCAAGTCGGATTGTT
>CANGXK010000119.1 GCA_947457715.1 Gemmatimonadota bacterium | reverse complement strand
GTCACGTTCGGGCGCGACCCGCGTGGTCGTCAAGTGGTCATCGAAGTGCAACAACTCAACGACGGCTCGCCCGTCGTGCTTGAGAAGCGTGCCGACTTCAACACGCTGACGGCCAGCTATCCGGACCGGAAGCTCACGCTGGAAACCGGACGGCCAGCCAAGACCGGCCCCGAACTCACGCGCCGCGCCATCGACTTGATCGCGCCGATCGGCTACGGCCAGCGCGCGCTGATCGTAGCACCGGCCCGCGCCGGCAAGACCACGCTGCTGCAGGCGATCGTGGAAGGGGTCGCCATCAACCACCCCGAAGCGGCTCTGCTCGTGCTCCTCGTCGACGAACGGCCCGAGGAAGTCAGCGAAATGATCACGTGGGGCTACGGCGAGGTCGTGGCATCCAGCTTCGACATGCCGCCCAAGCGGCACGTGGAAGTCGCCGAGATGACGCTCGAGCGGGCGCGGCGCCTGGTGGAACAGGGCAAGGACGTGGTCATCGTGCTCGACTCGATCACCCGTCTGGCGCGCGCCTACAACACCGTGGAGCGTGGCACCGGCCGCACGATGTCCGGGGGTCTCGACAGCAACGCCATGCAGAAACCGAAGGCGTTCTTCGGCTCAGCGCGCATGATCGCACCGCAGCATGGCGGCGGCTCACTCACGATCATCTCCACCGCACTGGTCGAAACCGGCTCGCGCATGGACGACGTGATCTTCGAGGAGTTTAAGGGCACCGGCAACTGCGAGATCAAACTCGATCGCTCGCTCGCGGATCGCCGCATCTTCCCGGCTTTCGATATCGCCACCAGCGGTACGCGTCGCGAGGAAAAATTGTATCGCCCCGACCAGCTCGAAAAGGTGCACCTCCTGCGCCGTGGCCTGCACCAGTTGCCGCCGCAGGCGGGCATGGACTGGCTCATCAAACGCATCGCCGGCACCTCGAACAACGATTCGCTGCTCGACGGGCTCTGAGTCCCATCGCCGGCGCGGAGGCAACAACGCGCCGGCAATGGGGTTGTGCTAACGCGCCGCCGCCCGGTACTCGTCGAGTAACGTGGCGGCGGCGCGAATGCCACCCAGGTAGTTCTCGACGCTGATCCACTCGTCGGGGGCGTGGGCGTTTTCACCGGGCAATCCGAAGCCCATGAGCAGCACCGGCGCACCGAGGATGCGCTCGAAATCGCCCACCACCGGAATGCTCCCACCTTCGCCGGTGATGACCGGCGCCCGCCCGAAGGCCGCTTCGAGCGCCCGCTTGCCGGCGTCGATGATCGGCCCCTGGAGATCGGCCCGCCATGGCCGTCCGCCGTGCAGGTTTTCGACGGTCACGGTCACACCCGCCGGCGCCACGCGCTCGACGTGCGCCTGCACCAACGCCGCGATGGCATCAGGGCTCTGATCGGGCACGAGCCGGAAGCTGACTTTCGCCATCGACACCGCGGGCAGCACGGTCTTGGCGCCTTCCCCGGTGTAGCCGCTCAGTATGCCGTTCACTTCGCAGGTGGGCCGCGTCCACAACCGTTCGAGCGTGGTATATCCGGGTTCGCCACCGAGCGCGGTCACGCCGACTTCGTGCATGAGCTGGTCGTCTCTGAACGGCAGTTCGCGCATCTGCGCGAGCACGACGTCGGGGAACGGACGCACATCGTCGTAGAACCCCGGAATGGCGATCCGCCCCTCGGCATCGTGCATGCTGGCGAGGATGCGCGCGAGCGCCATGGCCGGATTCACCACCGCACCACCGTACATCCCGGAGTGCAGATCGCCGTTGGCGCCCCGCACGTTGATCTCGAGATACGCCATCCCGCGCAGCGACGACAGGATGCTGGGAATGCCGGGCGCGAACATGGTGGAGTCGGAGATCACGACGGCATCACAGGCGAGCCGCGTTTTCTCGCGCTCGAGAAACTGCTCGAGGTTCTCACTGCCGACTTCCTCTTCCCCTTCAGCCAGCACGATCACGTTCACGGGCAGCGTGCCGCGCACGGCGAGATGCGCCTCGAGCGCCTTGATGTGCAGGTACAACTGTCCCTTGTCGTCCACCGAGCCACGCGCGTAGATGCGCCCGTCGCGCACGGTGGGCTCGAACGCCGGCGACGTCCACAACTCGAGCGGTTCGGCCGGCTGCACATCGTAGTGCCCGTACACGAGCAACGTGGGCGCATCGGGGCCGGCGTTGCGCCATTCACCCACCACAATGGGATGCCCCGGCGTGGGCTCGATGGTGGCGGTGAAACCGATCCGCGTGAGCGCATCAGCCACGAACTGCGCCGCATCGGCACAGTCGGCTTTGTGCTCGGAACGCGCGCTGACGCTGGGGATGCGCAGAAAGGCGAACAGTTCGTCCTGTGCACGCGCATCGTTGGCGTTGCACCAGGCGGCGAGATCGGCGGGGATCGTGGGAGTGGTCATGTGAGCGGTTCTGCGTTGGCGTGTATACGTCGAATGGAGCGCGAAAAGATGAACGGATACGATCGGAAAGGTACGGGAACGGATAGGAACGGAAACAGGCGACTCCTGCCGGAACGGATGCGAGCTGATACCAACGGATAGCAGCAGATCTTACCTGCTGCGTATCCACGTCACATCGCTCGCGTCGCGCGTCACTGCTTGGAAATCAGGATGAGCGAATCCATGGTTTCCATTGATATCCGTTCCTATCCGTTCAAGCAGGAGTCGCCTGTTTCCGTTCATATCCCCCAACATGCAGCCACCACGCGTGCGATCGCGTGCGATCGCGTGCTATCGCGTGGCGCGGCCAACCATGAGCCCGGCGAACGTGGCCACCACGCCCGCCACGAGGCTCACCGTCACATACAGCGCGGCGCGCCCCGCTCTGCCCTGCTGCAACAACGCGACCGTTTCGGCGCTGAACGTGGAGAAGGTCGTGAAGCCGCCGCAGATGCCCACGGTCAGTGCGACCCGCAGGACCTGATGGTCATCGGGCGCGTCGAACAGGCGCGCGAACAGGCCGATCAGAAAGCTGCCGGCCACGTTGATCAGCAGCGTGGAGAGCGGAAAGGCGCCGCTCGAGCGCGGCAGTACCACACCGATGACGTACCGCGCCACCGAACCGATCGCTCCGCCACCGGCGACCGCGAGCAGCATCGGCAGACTCAGCGCCGATTTCATGGACGCCTCGGGACGTCGCGCGCGATCCGATACATCCAGACGCGACGCGCGGTCACGATGCCGTCGCCACGACGCAGCGGAACGGTGACGACTTGCCGGGATGCCGAGAACCATGAGCCGACCACACCGGCGAGCGAATCGCCTCTGGCATCGGCGTCGAACACGGCGACCAGGCCGTCGCCGGGGCGGATCTGGTCGTACGCGTTGGGCCAGAGGTCGTACTGGTTCGTGCGGCCACCGAGGTTGAGCGCGAAGACCCTGGGCTGATCGGGAAGGTGAAACGCCAGTTCCGAGGCGTCTTGATAGCGATCGGCGGCCACCCAGCGGTCGACCGTGCCCTCGAGAAACGCGTCCTGCCGGCTGTCCTCCACGGCGGCGGCGAGCGTCGCCCAACCATGGGCGCGGGCGATCGGATCCTTGCGCGGCGGAATCGGCAGGATCGGCGTCGCGGCCTGCCATACCACGATCGCGATCAGCACCATGGCGAGCGCCCGTCCACGGTGCCACCAGCGGCCATACGTCCACGGCTTGTCGCTCGTGGCCAGCAGCATCATCGCGCCCGGATAAATCATGGCGGGCCAGTTCGCCTCCACCGATCGCCGCCACGCACTCACGGCAAAAAAGGCGAGGGGTGCCACCGAGATGACCGCCAGCGCAAAGCGGCGGGTCATGACATCGGTCGGGGCGAGGTCGCGCCGCATGCGCCAGCCGTCACGCATCGCGAGCCACACCACCGCGGCCATCAGCAGAAACAGGATCGGCGAGGCGAGGCCGATCTGCCCACCGAGCATTTCGAGCTCGCGCGACAACGGATTGCCGCGCGCGCTCGGGCTGAATCCGTGCCCGAGCTGAAACCGGAACGACACCCAGTTGTTGAACGCATTCCAGGCGACCACTGGCGCGAACATCCCCAGCGCCACGACCGACGCGATCCACGGGCCCGGCTCGGCGAACCGCTTGCGCAGCGCGGGGTGCACGAGGCACGCCATCACCAGGCCCATTGGCAGTAGCACGGCGGTGTACTTGGCCACAAAGGCAGCGCCAAGTCCGAGGCCGGCGACCGTCCACCACCCCAGACTGCGCCATGAACGGATCGGCGACGCCAGGGCCCGCTCCACGCCGAGCAGCGCGAACATCGCGCTGGCAAAGAGCACCGCGTCGGGTGTCGCGAGCACGAGCCCGAGCGTGGCAATCGGCATCAGCGCCACGAGCATCGCGGCACGCGTCGCGGCGCGCAGGCCGTTCTCGCCGCGGCCCCCGAGCTGCCAGGCGCAAATGACGGCAGCCACATGCATCAGCAGCGCGGCGATCGCCGGACCGGCACGCACCCCCAAGTGCGTGTCGCCAAAGAGCGCGGTTGCGCCGGCGATCAGCAAGGCGATGCCGGGTGGATGATCGAAGTAGCCGGCCTCGAGCTGCCGCGACCAGTCCCAGTAGTAGGTCTCGTCGGGCAGCAGTGGCACCAACCCCGAGAGGCCGGCCCGCAGGAGCGCGGCGACGAGGAGCCAACTCGTCGCGGACGTCCACGAGCCAGGAGGGGCTACGCGGGGCTTGATGGCAGAGTCAACCGATGTCGTCATGTGCGCCGGGTAAGTTGCACGCGCGCCCAATCGTCTCGCTATAGAGTCGTCACCTGATCTGCGGCGGCGCGCGGTCCCCCCGGTGGACCGGTGTCCCCCCGGAGGGGGTGACGCAGGCGGTCGCCAACGCGGCCACACTCTTGCAGTAGCGGTCGATACCGCTCGCTGCCACGTGAATGATCGGTCAGGTTGTCCACAGAACGCGACGGGGTGACGGTTACGTCGGGTGACGACCGCGCGTCCTCATTGGACGTCGCCATGCGGGAGACCGTTCCGGATGGCTCATTCACTTTTATTGACAGGACGGACCTGCATGCGGGTCTCTGCCCCCATTGCGAACATCCGCGCGACGCGACGCATGACCGCTGCCTCGCTGGCCCTGATCGGGCTGGCGGGTTGCCTCGATCTGAAGACCACCGCGGACGCCTGTACGATTTCGGTGGCGCCGGCGACGCTGGCGCTGCCGGTGAACAGCGCGTCGTCCATCGTCGGTACCGCCTTCGATTGCGACGGCAATTCGATCCGCAACAAGAAAATCTCGTATTCGTCGAGCAACACCGCGGTGGCGACCGTGACCACGGAAGGCAGCGTAATCGCCGTGGGCGTCGGGGGAGCGTCCGTGTCGGCCGTGGCCGACGGCAAGAGCGCGTCGGTGCAGGTCACGGTGACACCGGAAACGGCGGCCAACGTGACCATCACGCCGTCCACGCTCACGCTGCGACGCACGAACACGCGTCAGCTCACCGCCACCGCGCGCAACAACCAGAACACCCTCATCACCGGCCGCACCTTCCGATGGGGGAGCAGTAACTCGTCGATCGTGTCCGTCGATCAGAACGGCCTGCTGACCGCGCTCACGCCGGGCACAGTCGTGATCAGTGCCGAAGCCGACCAGACGTCGGGCAGCGCCACGGTTACCGTGACGGAAATCCCGATCGGCAGCTGCTCGCTGGCGCCGGCCACGTCGAAGCTCACGGTCTCGCAGAACGTGCAGCCCGCGATCACGCTGCGCGACACGGCCAACAACGCGATCTCATCGCTGGGCCGTCAGATCGCCTGGACGAGCGACAACGAAATCTCTGCCACCGTGACCGGATCCGGCCTCGTCACGGCGCGCCGGGCCGGGGCGGCCCGCATTACTGCGTCGCCGGTGGAAAATACGCAGGCCTCGTGCAACGCGTCGGTGGAAGTCGTCGACGCCCGCATCGTTTCGGCCGTGATCACGCCCAAGCCCACCACGCTGCGCCTGGGCATCGCCCGCCAGTTCGGCGTAACGCTGACCGACTCGGCGGGCGGAGCGATTCCGGCCGGCCGCGCGATCACGTGGCGCAGTGTCACGCCGGCCACGACCACCGTCTCGGCCAATGGCCTTGTGACCGGTCTGGCACTTGGCGCCGCGCGCATCGCGGTGAACGCCGAAGGCGCCGTGGACACGGTGTCGTTCACGATCAGCAAGATTCCGGTGTCGACCGTTCGCCTCTCCCCGCTCGTGTCGAGCGTGGTGCAGGGGACCACCGTGCAGCTCAGCGCCACCATCGAGGATTCCACCGGCACGACGGTCTCCGACCGCGCTGTCGAGTGGACCAGCAGCGATCCCACCCGAGCCTTCGTGTCGCAGAGTGGCCTGGTGTCCACGACCGCGCCCGGGACGGTCACGATCGCTGCGATCAGCGAAACGCGCTTCAGCACGGCGCAGGTCACGGTGCAGCCGATTCCAGTCGATACGATCGTGGTCACAGCCTACTCCGTCGCCGTCAACGCGACCAGCAAGACCTTCTCGATCGAGCTGCGGGATACCAATGGCAATCAGCTGTTCAGCCGCTCGGTCGCGATCACGAGCAGCCAGCCTGATGTGGCCACGGGCACGGCCAACAGCAACGCGACGCAGGTGTCGGTGAGCGCGTCAAAGGTGGGCAGCACGATCCTCACGCTGCGCGCGCTCAACAGCAACGGTCAGCCGGAAGGCAAGGTAAGCAACGTAACGGTGACGATCACGACGGCGGTCGTGCCCCTGCCGTAAATGGTCGCCCGACCGCCGGCGACGGTCTAGTTTTCACACGGGGCGCTTCTCATCGAAGCGCCCCGTCTTTCGTTTCCTCTCGGAGTGTCCGCCATGAGCGCGTCCCCATCGCCCGCATCCATGCCCGCGTCTACGACTGGCTCAAAGCCGTCGTTTCTTCGCGGTCTGTTTCACGGGGACATCACGGAGTCATTGCTCTTTCCGTATCCCGCCACGCTCGACGCCCGTCGGCCCGATGAAGCAGCCACGGTGCATCGCCTGATCGCGGCGCTGAACGAGATGGTGGCCTCAGGGCTGATCGACCCGCGACAAATGGACGAGAACGAGGCGCTCGGGGAGCCCGTCATCGAGGCGTTCGCCGCGGCCGGACTCCTCGGCCTCACGACGCCCACGGAGTACGGCGGCCTCGGGCTCTCGGCCAGCGCCTACGCGCGTGTGTTCGGCGCCGTGGCGTCGGTCGATGCGTCGCTCGGTGTGCTCATCGGCGTGCACTGCGGGCTCGGCGGCAAGGCGCTCGTGCTCTTTGGCAACGCCGAACAGAAGGCGCGCTATCTGCCGGCGCTGGCGCGCGGCGAGCTGCTCGCCGCCTACGCGCTCACCGAACCGGAAACGGGCTCCGACGCGCAGCACATCGTGACCACGGCGCGGCGCAACGCCGAGAACACGGGATGGCTGCTGAACGGGCGCAAACATTGGATCGGCAACGGACAGCGCGCCGGGATGATCGCCACCTTTGCGCAAACACCGATTGAGCGCAACGGCGAGATGATCATGCGCCCAACCGCCTTCATCGTGCGCCCCGACATGCCGGGCTTTCGCATCGATGGCACGATCCGCAAACTCGGCATCCGTGCCTCGACACAGGCGGAGCTGGTGTTCGAG
>CANGXK010000118.1 GCA_947457715.1 Gemmatimonadota bacterium | reverse complement strand
GCCGCGTCAGCTCTGGGGCGCGCCGCAGGACGAACAGAACTTGGCGGCAGCCGGCAACTTGGCGCCGCAGTTCATGCAGAACTTGGTGTCACCGGATGGCGTGCCTCCCGCGACCGCACCCGCCGCCGCGCCTGCACCGACCGCCGCGTTGTTGGGCGCAGCGGGTGCCGGTGTACCCGTCGCGCCACGCATGGCATCACTCACGATGCCACCGAGTCCGACACCGGCCCCGATGCCAGCCGCGAGTCCCGCCATCCCACCCGTATTCGCAGCGGCAATCGGAATCGACTGCGCCGCCTGGAACTGCGTGTACTGGCGCAGGTCGCCGATCATGTTCATCGAGATGCGCTCATCGAGACGCTTCTGCAGCTCGTCGGGGAGCGACAGGTTCTCGACCGTGAACGACTCGAGCGTGAGTCCGAGCTCGGCGAAGGCCGGCTGCACCGCCGCCGCGATCTGCTTGGCCAGCTCCGCCTGATTGGCCGCCATGTCGAGAAACGGCACCTGCGCGCTGGCGAACGCCGACGTAAAGCCACTCATGATCGCGTTGCGCAACGCGGGATCGATCTGCGCCACCGTGTACGCGGCATCGGTGGCCCCGACCTTCGCCTGAAACATCGCTGCGTCGGAGACACGGAACGCATACATGCCGAACGCGCGCAGGCGCACCGCGCCGAATTCCTTGTCGCGGATCGTGATCGGCTGCTGCGTGCCCCACCGCTGTCCAGTCTGGACGCGCGTGGAGAAGAAGTACACGTCGCTCTTGAACGGAGACTGGAACGCCTTGTCCCAATTCTGGAGATTCGTGAGCAACGGCAAATTCGCCGTGACGAGCGTATGCAACCCCGGCGAGAACAGATCCGCCGCACGACCTTCAGTCACGAAGAGCGCGAGCTGCGATTCCCGAACGGTCAGCTGGCCGCCGCTCTGGATCTCCATGTCCTGCATGGGGAAGCGATACATGAGGACGCCGGGACCGGATTCGGTCCACTGAATGACGTCGATGAACTGCTTGCGGAGAAAATCGCCCAAAGCCATGGAAGCCGCTCCGATAACCGAGGAGGGTGAGTATCGCGACGCCGACATGCGAACGCGCCCCGTTCGCGAGAAACCGGGACGCGTGGACATTAGGAAGTGTACGTGCCTACGGCAACGCTGGTGGGAAAGTGTCAGCGTCTCCTAGCGGACCAAATGAAACACGCTCTGCCGCCCGAACGCCCACCGCACCTTGCCGCTGGCATCGATGATGACGTCTTCCTCCTGCGCCGAACGCACCTGCTGGTTGTTCCACTCCGGCACCGCCGTCGTGGCCTGCAGTTCGATCGAATACCACATGCCGGGAATCACCTTGTGGTCTCCACGCCCCGGCACACCATCCTGATAGTCCCAGAGGCCGATCAGCGCGCCGGCGCCATGCCCGTGCAGCCCGATCGGGTGCGAATACAACGTGCCGTCGATCTTCTCGTCGCGCATGCGCTTGAGCGACGCCGCCAGCACGTCGTTGCCGGTGCGTCCAGGCTGGAGCTCGCTGATGGTGATGTCCTGCAGGCGATTCGACGCCTCCAACGCGCGCTTGATGCCGGCCGGCACGTCGGTCTCGCCGTCGCGCAGCACGTAGCCGTTGTGCTGCGTGTCGGTGTTGAGCCCGAGTGCGGTGATGCCGAAGTCGCAGTGCAGCA
Organism: Gemmatimonadota bacterium; assembly: GCA_947457715.1. The sequence continues at coordinate 5,977 of CANGXK010000118.1, read as the reverse complement.
GGTCACCCTTGAGAATCGTGGGATTCACACCCACCAACTCCGGGCTGCCGAACTGCCGCTGGATTTCGACACTGGGCTGGAACCAGGTGGACAGCCCGAGGTCGCTGACGCGCTGACGCATCCACCAGAGCACGTCGTCGGCCTTGGTGATACCGGGGGTGATCACCTTGTTGGAGAATGCTTCCTGAATGATTTCCCACGCCACGCGATTGAGTTCACGGAACATCGCCTCTTCCTCGGGCTGACGGGCCGCAATGAGATCGACGGCGAGTGCCTCGGCCGGCACCACCTTGGCCGCCCACGCCGGACCGAGTGCCTGCAGCATGCCATCACGTTCACCGCTGGCGAGTCCGTCGGCGAACGCAAAGGTGCGCGACGTGTTGACGGCGATCTTCTTCGGCTTCCGCTCTTCGATGACCTGTTTGAGGATATTCCACTGTTCGTCGCCCCACAGCTCCGCCTGCCGATCGTTCGAGCGACTGCCCGCGGCCGGCGCCGGTACCGGCTTCATGCTGCGTACGGCCTTGAAGACGTTGCCCTGCGACGTGCCGCCCAACGCGATGCGCTCCACACCGGCTGCCCCACGATCGAAGAACACATAGATGGTGCGGCGGCGGGCGGCGAAGGTGGTGGGCGACGTGATCGCGGTGAACACGGGATCTTCGTTGTACTCGCGCATCGGCACCACCCACATGTCGATGCCTTCGCGCCGCATGAGCGCGGGCAGCGTGCGCTCCATGCGCAGTTCGAACCACTGCTGCTGCTTGACGGCCTGGTCGCGCAGCGTGCCGAAGGGGCGCAGGGTGTCGGCCGCCGGTGATCCCGAAGTGCGGGTACCGGGCGTGGCCGGGGTGACCACGGGTTGCGCGGCAAGCGTGGATACGGACGCCGAGGCGAGCAACAGAATGGGGAGAATACGCACGGTGTGGAGAGCGGTGATGTGTGAAAAACGGGGGCCGTCAGGCCTGTCCTGCCGAGGCTTCGCGCCGTTCCATGGCTCGGCGCACCAGCTGCACGCTGGCGCCCAGCACAAGGGCAAAAAGCACCAGCACGAGGGTGCGTTCCAACAGGGTCTGGCCGGCCATCGGCCACCAGTCCGGCCAGGCGGCGACGCGGGAACCGACGCGTTCGCGCGAAAAAACAATGAGCAGCGAGCTGGTACCCATCTCGGCGAACACTTCGATGACCAGAAAGAGCGCCACCCTGGGTGGCCAGCGCTTCACCGGGAAGTTACTGAGATGCCAGGTGAGCATCGCGCAGAGAAACAGGACGCCGACCACGAGCCCCCCCACAAAGAGGACCCAGTTCGAACTGGCCAGCAATGCCGCGCGCCAGAGGCGCAACAGCACGCCGGTGATGCCCGCCGGCTCCACTGTGCGAATGGCAAACGCGCGCAGCGGGTGCAGGCGCTCTTCGCCCCAGTGGATCACGTCCTTCGGAAAGAGCCGGCTCATGCTGGCAAGCTACGTCCCGGGGCGTGGGACGCCAGCCTTTTTCCCGGCGGCGTTCTAGCGGCCCGTGACGTTTCGCAGCAGGAACTGCAGGCTTTCCGCTGCGTGCTGCTGCCAATAGCGCCAGGCATGTGCGCCGGGCCATTCGGCATAGCGATGCGGTACGCCGAGACGATCGAGCGTGTGGTGGAGGTCGCGGTTCTGGTCGACCCCGTCGTCATCGCTGCCAATGTCGAACATCAGCGCCGGCATCGGGGGACCGCCGGCGCGGACCCGCGCCTGAAGTCGCTGGGCCATGCGTCCCGGATCGCGCGCATTCCAACCGATCGTGTCCGTACCGAATACGAAGCGCAATCCCCCCCACAACGGCCGCGAAGCCGCCTGCAGTTCATCCGTGGTGTTCGCGTGCTGCGGCGGGTCGGCGAACGGCTTGGGGCCGAGATAGCGCGGCGACACGGCGCCGGAGTGACTGGCGGCCACGGCGAAGACGTCGGGGTACCGGAGGGCCAGGGTGAGCGCGCCGTAACCACCCATGCCGAGGCCGGCGACGCCGCGACTCTCCCGGCGTGCCAGCGTGCGATAACGGGCGTCCATGTGTGCCACGATGTCGCGCGCGATGTAGTCGTCGTAGCGCGTCCACGGCACACAGTACGTGGCCGCGGGCTCGGGACGGGCCGTGTCGGCCATGCAGGCGCTCACATCGCCCAGTCGATTCCACGTCGTGTACCAGCCGTCGTCACCGTCGGGCATGGCGATGATCGCTTCGGGGCCACCGGAGCGCACAAGCGAGTCCATCGCACGATTCAGCAGTCCGGCATTCACCCAGTCCCGCTCAGTCCCGGTGCGCCCGTGCAGGTAGACCAGCAGCGGGTAACGCGTGGCCCGGTTCACATCGTATGACGGCGGCAGATAGACGACCAACGCTTTCCGGGCGCCGACCGACGGCGCCCAGACGGTATCGGTGCGGATCGTTCCCGCAGGCGCGGCGCTCGTCGGCTGCGCGGGAACGGGACGGACGGCCATCAGCAGCACGCCGGCAACCGCCGCAAGAACGCAGCGTCGCGCGACCGGGAGCGACATTACCGGAGGATCGTCCCGATGCGTCCCCATCGGATGTCCGTAAGGAACGGCAGGGGGCGGGTGCTCTGGTCGGCGTTATACGAGTAGTACACGAACACCGGACGACCGCGCACGTTCTCCCGCGGGACGAAGCCCCAATAGCGGCCGTCCTTGGAGTCGTACCGGTTATCGCCGAGCATGAAGAGGAAGTTCGCGGGCACGACGAGCGGGCCCCAATCGTCGAGCGTAGGCGAGGCCGGCGGATCGCCGGCGCGGGTGCCGCGCACTTCGAACTGGGCCTGCCAGCCGAAGAGCGGGTGCGAGAATCCACCGTCGCCCTTGGGATTCTCCGACGCGGCGAAGCCCTGACGCTGTGCCATGCCGTTGACGTGGAAGACCCCACCGCGCATCCAGACGGTGTCGCCGCCCACGGCGACGAGGCGCTTCACGAGAATCGGATTGGGATCGTCGGGTTGATCGACCTGATCGGGCGAGACGAAGACCACGACGTCGCCGCGCTCCGGATCGTCGTATCCCGGCAGGTTGATGTCGGTGAACGGCACGTGCGGGCCGTACGCCAGCTTGTTCACGAAGAGCCAGTCCCCCACGAGCAGCGTGGGGATCATGCTCCCCGAGGGGATGCGGTAGGCCTCGATCAGGAACGTCCGGATGGCGAGGAAGATCGCCAACGTGACGAGAATCGCCTTGACGTTTTCCCAGAGGGTGGAGCCACCGCCGCCGAACGACCCGCCGGAGGACTTGCCGGCACGGAGGTTCGCCACACTCTTGCGATCGGTGCTGCTTTTCGACGAACTGCTTTTCGAGGCCACGGACGGTACGGTTGGGAAGTCGAGGACGGACCAGATCAAAGGGGCGCGCCCATTCCGGACGCGCCCCTTCAACATACGCTGCAGACCGTCGGGAGTTACGACAGGTGCTTGGAGACCAGCGACGTCATCTCGAACATGCTGACGGTCTTCTTGCCAGCGAAGACGGCCTTGAGCTTGTCGTCGGCGTTGATGTTGCGCTTGTTCTTGGTATCCTGCAGGCCGTGCTTCTTGATGTACGCCCACAGCTTCTTCACGACTTCCGTGCGCGGAAGCGGCTTGTCACCGACCACTGCCGCGAGCTCGGAGCTCGGCGTCAGGGCCTTCATGAAGGCCGCGTTCGGCGTGCGCTTGGCGGCCTTCTTGGCCGGCGCCTTCTTCACAGCGGCCTTCTTGGCCGGAGCGGCCTTCTTCACAGCGGCCTTCTTGGCCGGGGCGGCCTTCTTCGCAGGCGCCTTCTTGGCGGCGGCCTTCTTCGCAGGCGCCTTCTTTGCAGCTTTCTTCGCGGACTTCTTCGCAGCGGCCATGTTGTCTCCTGAGGTGGTAACCCGTCGGGTCGCGTCGAGCGGTACAGCTCTCGACAGATCTCGCGAAGACGCGGTTACGTCTCAGCGGACGGCCAAAACTACAATCACGAATACATCGCGCAATAGTGCTTTTCACGTTTTTCCCTCTGAAAAGTGCACTTCGCGCCGAAATCAGCGGCTTTTTTTCGCCGTTCTTCCCTCGGAGAAACGATTTTTACCATTCTGCTGCGCGAGAAACGCGACGAGCGCGCGCAGAATTCCCCCCTCGACACGACGCGCCGCGAGGCGCACGTAGCCGCGCGGATCACCGTCGAAGTCCTCGAGCAGGAGGTGATTGGTGTGCGGCAACCGTACGCTGCTCGCATCGTGCAACGCCGCCGCGAGTTCATCCGACTGCTCCACCGGCACCTGCCGGTCGTTCTCGCCATGCAGCAACAGGACGGGTTGGCGGACGTCGCGCGCGATCGCGCGTGGGTCGAGGGCGAACCAGGTGCGCAGCCAGGGATCGGTGGCGGCGATCGCATCGGCGTCCGATTCGGCGCGCGCCAGCACGGCCGCGCGTTGCGCCGGCGGCCATGTGGTGAGATCGCCCGCTACGAGCGTCGCGCGCTGCCAGCGAGCGACTTCGCGCCCCGGGCGTGATGCCGCGCCCAGCAATCCCAGCACCCACACGCGAGGATCGTCGCGCGCCACCAACAGGGCCACGAGCGCGCCCTCGCTGTGCCCCACGAGGGCAATCCGCTCCGGTTGCACGCGCGACTGACGACGCAGCCAGGTGACCGCCGCCGCGGCATCGCGCGCAAAGTCGTCGGTCGTCGCGCCGTCGACGCGCCCGCTGGAGCCACCGACGCCACGGTCATCGAGCCGCAGCACGGCGAAGCCAGCAGCGAGCAACGTATCGGCGATGTCGACCAAGGGGCGATAGCCGGGCAACTCGGTGCGCGCACCATCGCGGTCCTGCGGGCCCGAACCACTCAGCAACAGCACGGCCGGCACCGGCGCGGGTGTGCCCGCCGGCGACGGCCGCGACGGCAGCGCAAGATCGCCGGCCAGCGTCACAGCACCGTCCACCACGACGCGCACCTCGCGATGCTCGACCGCCGCGGCGGCCGGCCCCGTGCGGCGCTCGCAGGCGGACAGTGCCGCACCGAGCAGCACCACCGTGATCGAGGCCCACCACCTGCGGCGCATCAGCTCCCCATCAGCCGCGCGGCGGCTCCGTCGCCAGCGTGCGCAGCAACGCGATCGAACGCACGTCCCACGGATCGGGCGTGTCGTCGTCATCGGCGATCTCGTCGTGTTCCTGCGGCGTCTCGAGGATAAGCGGCACCCCCTTCGCGCGGCGGTCGTGCAGCAACCAGCTGAACGCGTCGACTCCGATCAGTCCTTCACCGATCAGCGCATGCCGATCGCGATTCGAACCGAGGGCACCTTCGCTGTCATTCAGGTGGAAGAACGCCGGCGCTTCGCCGGTGGCCGCTTCGAAGGCATCGAGCACCTGCGTGAGATCGGCCCGCGAGGTCGCGATCGGATATCCCGACGCGAAGAGATGGCAGGTGTCGAGCCCGTAGCCGGTGCGCGCGCGATCGGCGCCCGGAATGCCCGCCAGCATCGCGCCGACTTCTTCGGGCGTGCGCCCCACCGTGGTGCCGGCACCGGCGGTGTTCTCGATGAGCAAGCGGGTATGACTGGCCGGCACCGCCGCCAGCGCGCGACGCATGGCTTCCGAGACGCGGGCAATCGCCGCGTCGCGGTCGCCATCGGTGGCGGCACCGGGATGGAAGCACACCCCGGCTACGCCCAGCGCGGTGGAACGCTCGAACTCCTTGGCCAGCGCGGCAGCGGCGCGATTCCACTTCTCCTCGTCGGGCGTGGCGCAGTTGATCACGTACGCCGCATGCACGATGACGTGCTCGGGCCGAATGCCGGCCTCGGCCAGCGCTTCCTGATAGCGGGCGAGCCGATCGGGTTTCACCCCGACCTTGTCGTTGTAGAACTTCGGAATCGCACTGAAGATCTGCAGGGCCTGCATGCCCGCCTTGCCGGCGCGACGCGCGGCCATGGGGATGCCGCCGGTGTCGATGCAGTGGGCGCCAAGGAGAAGCGACATACG
>CANGXK010000117.1 GCA_947457715.1 Gemmatimonadota bacterium | reverse complement strand
TCACGTACTCGAGACCGGGCAAATCGGGACCCTGCGCGCGATCCCACCCTTCGGCAAAAACCGCTGCCAGTTCCCGCGCCACCGACCCTTCGACCTGAACGAACGTGTCTCGCCAGACATCGTGACGCGCGCGAACCGACGAGCCATACTCTTCCCCGATGTTCATCCCGCCGGTGAAGGCCACGCGACGATCGCATACCAGAATCTTGCGATGATCCCGGCGGAGCGCCTCGAACGGATGGTGCCACATGCGATGAAAGTGACGCACCACCACGCCTTGTCCGATCAACGTCTCCCAGAATCGATCGCCCGTCTTCATCGAACCAACCGCGTCGGCCAGCACGTTCGTGCGCACGCCACGAGCGGCTGCGCGGATCATCGCATGCTGCACCGACTCGCCGAGCCGATCATCGCGCAAGATATACGTCTCCAGCAGGACCTCGTCACGTGCCGCATCTATCGCGGCAATCATCGCCTGAAAGGCCTGCACGCCGTCGGGGAGCAGCACGGGCGGTGGACATTGATGCATCGGTCCGCCGTCGATGAGCTGCACGAGTTCGCGGAACGCCGAGTCGCGTACGCCGTCGGTGAACCGCCTGGCGGCTCCCCACGCGCGATAGGTGCGGACTTCCCGAGGTGCCCGGAGGTCAGCCATGTTTCGGCATGACCCTCATTCTGCGACTTCTCATTAACGCCGTCGCGCTCTGGTGCGCCGCCCAGTTCCTCGATGGCATCAGCTATACCGGAAGCTGGCAGGGACTTGTCGGCCTGGCCCTCGTGTTCGGTGTCGTGAACACGCTGGTGCGGCCGGTGCTGTCGTTCTTCTCGTTTCCGATCCAGATCGTCACGCTGGGACTCTTCACCCTCGTGCTGAACGCGGCCATGTTGCTGCTCACCAGCGCCCTCGCGTCGCGCCTTGGCGTCGACTTCCACATCCGTGGATTCTGGGATGCGCTTCTCGGTGCGCTGCTGGTGAGCATGCTCAGTACCATCCTCAGCTGGGTCATGATCCCGAGCGACGCCAGCAACGAATAGCCCGCCGGCTCACGCGGGAAGCTCGTCGAGCAGGCGCTGCAGCACCAGCTCCATCGCCGTTCGGACCCGCTCCGGGGCGAGAATGACCGCATCGGGGCCGTACTGCAGCACATGACGAATCGCCCACGAGTCATCGGCCAGCGGGTAGTGCACGATCATCGCGCCATCCGGAAGCAGTGTTCCCGGTTCGCGCTCGGCAATCCAGCGCGCCACGGTTGGACTGTAGCGCACCACCAACGATTCAGCGGCAGGCGTGTCCTGCACGAACACGTGCCCCTGCTGTAGCACGGCCTCCACCGTGAAATCGGCCGGACGTTCGAAACGGTCGGCCGACTCCACCGCAGCGCGCACGCGGTCGAGACGAAACACGCGAATGGCATCGTTGCGCTCACAGAACGCCACGATATAGATGTTCGCATCGGCCCGCACCATCGCGAACGGCCGCACCCGACGCTCGGTGGTTATCACGTCGTTCGAACGCTGATAGCTCAGGACCACGACGTGCTGATGCTCGATCGCACGTTGCAGCACGATCACCGCGTCCCACTCATCAGTGCGCGCGGTTTCGACGGCCAGACCGCTGGTGGCATCCACGGAGCTGCCCGGTTTACGTCGATCGACCACCGTGTCCACCGGCCGAACGGCAATCTCCCGCAGTCTCCCGCGCACATTGACCACGGGATACCGTTCGTCGACCGGAAGTTCCTGCTCCAACATGCCGAGGCCCAGCTCCAGCGAGGCCACTTCCGGTCGCGTCAATCGCATGGGGCGCTTGAAATGCGATGACCGCATCGACACGTGGTCCGATCCCAGATACAGCTGCAGACTCTCTACGAACCCCGGTGGCGTGTCGTCCCGGTCGAGGGAGAGGAAGTCCGTGCGCAGGGTTTTCTCGTCGGTCCCCACGCACGCCGCAAGCTGCCCGATCGTGAGCTTCGGCTCGTCGGCCATCATCGGCAGCGCGATCAGAAGACGCTGCAGTCGCTCGTCGGCGCGCGTCATGCGACCTCCACAGCAGGCACCGCGCGGTGCGCGGCCAGCGTATCCTGCACCAGCGTGCGCCAACTCCCTTGCCACTCCGCCGGCGAGACGATCGACGCGTCACCGCCGAAGGTGAGCAACCAGCGCAGGAAGGGATCGCGTCGCCGTACACGAAACCGTCGGTGCGACGGGATGCTCGCGTCCTCGCCCAGCTGCAACCCCTGCAGCACCTGCCCCGACTCGCCCCGGAAGGCGACGAGCACCGTCACGGCTTCCTCATCGCCGAGTTCCCAGGCGTGACGGGAGGCCGCATGCACCTCGAGATCGAAGGTCGCTGGAATGACGTAGTCAGGCTGTTTTCTCGCGGCGTTGTACTTGGGTTTCGAGATGCGGCTCACCCGGAACTGCCGGAGGGCCTGCTGGCCGGCGTCGTTCGCCACGAGATACCAGTGTCCTGTCAGGAACACGAGGCCATACGGCTCCACCGTGCGCATACTCTGCCGGTTGCGGCCCATGCTGGCATAACTGAACGTCACGCGCTGTCGGGCGGCGAGCGCGCCGCCAAGGACCTCGAAGGTGCTTGCCTGCACCCGAACGCTGGCCGTCAGCGGCTCGGCAATCGGCAGCAGCCCGACGTCCCGTTCGAGCTTGCGAATCGCCGAGGTGGCGTCGGCGTCGAGGGTCGGATTGCCGAGTGCACGCACGCGCGAGGCCGCGCGGCGAAGGGCGAGACACTCGTCGGGCGTGATCGCCAGCACCGGCAGCGCTTGATAGCCGATCCCCTGCGGACGCGGAATCGTGCGCACTTCGAGCGCCGGCACGATGCGCGATTCACACAAGGCGAGAAACGGCAGATAGAAGGCTTCGGAGCGGAGGCGGTAGCGCGACTCGCCGCCATCGCCGACAGGCAGCGTCTCGATCGCCACCCCAAAGGCGCGCAGTTCGTCCTTGTCCCGCTCGAAGGTGCGCATGACGCTCTGCTCATCGACATCGCCGACCTGATAGCCGGGGATGTCACGGCGCAGATCAGCGAATGTCCCTCCGTGATGTCGCCGGAGAAGTGCGGCGAGCAGGTCGAGCCAGCGGGTCAGTTTGTCGGCAGCAGCCATGCAATGAATACCAGAAGTCGAATCGCCAACGAACAGGTCAGCAGTGAATCAGTGAATGAATACTGGGACCACGAACTGACAAAAGAGCGCACCCACGATGGTCATCGCGAATCCCCAGAGCAACAGCTGACGGAACAGCTGCTTCGTGTCATAACCGGCCGGTACCGCGGCGATACACAGGGCGCCGATCGTGGACAGCGGTGAGACGTCGACCAGCGCAGCGCCGATATTGATGCTGATGGCGATCTGCAACGGGTTACCCCCCCCGAGCTTGGCGACCAGTCCCGGCACGGCGGGGAGAAACGCCGGATACACGACACCGGACGTCGAGCTGTAGGTCGAGAGCAACCCGGTAACGCCGGCGATGACGCCGTTGACCGAACCCGGTGTTGCCATCCGCGACAGCAACGTCGTGAACAGATCCATGCCCCCGGTTTTTTCGAGCACGCCGATCAGCACGCTCACGCCGCACACCATCACGATCACCGGCCAGGGCACCTGCTTCAGCATGGCACTGTCCTCGCCGAGACCAATCAAGACCAGCACCGCCGCGGCGGCGAAGGCGGCGAGCCCGGGATTGAACTTCAGGAAGAGCACCGCGCTCACCCACAGCACACCCACCGCCAGCGTGAGCCAGTGCGCCCGCGTGAACGGCGTGCCCACCCCCTCGGCGTTTATGCGACCGGCGCGCAGCATCGACGGCCCGCCAAACATGGCCCACGCCGCGATCGCCACAATCGTGTGCGCCACAAAATTCATCAACAGGACTTCGGTCACGTGACCACCGAGGCCGGCCTTTGCCATCAGGGTCTGCACCACGGCGCCGATCGCGCTGATCGGCGACAGATTGCCGGCATTGGCGCCGTTCCCCACCATCAGCGCCATCAGCAACATCGGCGCCTTCGCGCGATGGGCGATCCCCATGGCCAGCGGTGCCAGCAGCGCCGTCGTGGCGATCGCCCCCGGTCCACTCGTCGAGATCAGACAGGCCAGCAAAAACACAAACGGCGGCAGCAGCGCCGAACGTCCTCCCAACAGGCGCACGCCGTGATGCGTCACCGCCTGCATCGTACCGTTGGCCTGTGCGATGCCGAACAGCAGCGTCACTCCCAACAGCGTGAGAAACAGCGACGATGGAAACACCGCCATCAGCTGCTCGACCTTCCAGTCGACCGCGAACGTCGCAATGCCCCATGCGAGAGCAACCGCAAGCACGCCGACATTCACACGCGACGTCAGACTGGCCGCCACCACCACCAGGAGCGCCAGCAGCGACAGCAACGCGGGATTCATGCGCGACGACTCATGTCGGTGTCCACGGCGGCAGCAGATGCCGCTGCACTTTTCCGAGAGCGGTTCGCGGCAGGGCTTCCACGCGTACGAATCCGCGCGGCACCTTGAACGACGCCAGCTGGGCGCGCACCTGCTGCGACAGCACATCGAAATCCACCGCGTCGTCGCAAACCACATACGCCACCGGCACTTCGCCACGCACGGCGTCTTTCACCCCGACCACCGCCGCCTCGCGCACGCCATCCTGCTCGGCCAGCAACTCCTCGATTTCGCGCGGATAAATGTTGAAGCCGCCCGAAATAATCAGATCACTCCGTCGGCCTTCCAGCGTGATATAGCCATCGGCCGCGCGCACACCCACATCGCCGGTGCGGAACCATCCGTCGGCAAACGCCGCCGCAGTCGCATCCGGACGACGCCAGTAGCCGTCGCACACGTTCGGCCCGCGCACCCACAGCTCACCGCTCGTGCCATCCGGCACATCACCGCCCATTTCGTCCACGAGGCGCACCGCCGTAAGCGGCATCGGGAATCCGACCGTGCCGGCACGTCGTTCACCGTAATACGGATTGCTGACGTTCATGAGCGTCTCCGTCATGCCGTAGCGCTCGAGAATCACATGCCCGAACCGCTCCCGGAATGCCTCCATCACCGGGGCTGGCAACGGCGCCGATCCGGACACGAACAGCCGTGTGCACGCGCCGATCGCCGCCGCGCGTTCGGGGGCGATGTCGAGCAGGCGCACGAACATCGTCGGCACGCCGAAAAAGACCGTCGGCCGATACGACTCGAACCACTCAGCCGCACGCTCGTGCTCGAAGCGTTCGGCCAGACGCATATGACAGCCACTGAGCAACCACACATGCACGCCGTTGCCCAAGCCGTGCACGTGAAAGAGCGGAAGCACGGCGAGATACCGATCGTCGCTCGTGAACTCCCAGCCGCTGGTGAGGCTCAAAGCATTGGCCGCAAAGTTGCCGTGCGTCAGCACGGCCCCTTTTGACGCCCCCGTGGTCCCCGAGGTGTACACGAGCGCCGCCGGTGTATTCGCCGCGCACTGGACCGCAAGGCGCTCCGACGGCTGGTGCGCCGCCTCGGCCACCAGCACTTCAAGACTCCACGAAGTCACGCCCGACGGCAGATCGCCCTGTTGCGCGGTCGTCGTGATCACCGCGCGCGGCGCAGCATCGTTCACGATGTGGGTGATCTCGCGTTCGCGATACAACACGTTGACGGGCACCACGATGATGCCGGTCTTGATGCACGCCAGCCAGAGATCGATGATCTCAACGCGGTTGGTGAGATAGAACGCCAGCCGGTCACCGGCCTGCACACCGCGCGCCCGCAACGCATGCGCCATCCGGTTGCTCCGCTCCTCGAGCGCGCCGAACGTCAGCGCAATGGGCTCGCCGGTCGGGCCGATGCCGTCGAGCGCCAGCGTCGCCGCGCGTCCAAGCAGCGACCGGTCGTACAATCCGAGAAGTGACATGGATGTCGGTGACCCTCAGCTGAGACCGAATTCACGAACGAGCGCACGAACACCAGCGAGCTGGAGGCCGTCCTCTTCGAAGAGGATAACGCCGAGGAGAGCCCGCCCCACGTCGTCGGGGAGCCGATCGGTCCGGAACACCTGAATCACTGGTCCCATCGGCATCGCGTCGCGCAGCCGAGAATGCGACCATCCGCCGGCGACCGTCGGCTCGCTGTCGAAGCCCTTGGCCAGTACGGTCGTCAGCACCGACGCCGGCGCCCCCCGATAGCTCACGTCGGGGAGGTCGCCGCCGAAGCTGCGCTCGAACAGCGCTTGCCAGGCCATGGGACGAGCGCCCTGGACGCGCGTTCCCGATGCCAGAACGATCCGCGGCGAACGCGCCAGCACGTGCATGCGTTGAACAGCATCCTGCAGATCATCGAGAATGCGCGCCTCACGATCGGGCGCTATTTCGGGGGGTGAATTGCCAGAATCATCAGCCATCCCCCAATCTTCTCTTCCGCCCGCGGCGCAGCCACCCCAATTGACCCAGTGTTCACACTTTTTCTCGTTGTCTTCCTCGACCTGATCGGATTCGGGATGATCATCCCGGTCTTCCCCTTCTACGCCGAAAAGGTCGGTGTTGCGCCCGCGTCGGTCATCTTCTTCCTCGGGCTCTACTCGCTCGGGCAACTGGTGGGCGCACCGATTTGGGGCAGTCTCTCGGATCGCATCGGGCGGCGTCCGGTGTTGCTCATTACGCTGCTCGCCAATGCCGGTGCCTCGGCGATGCTGGCATTCAGCACCACGGGCACCATGCTGGCAGTCTCGCGTATCGTGGCCGGACTCGCCGCCGGCAATATCTCGGCCGCGTACGCCTACACCACGGACATCACCACCGACGCCACCCGCCCCAAAGCCCTCGGCCTCCTCGGCTCCGCTTTCGGGATGGGCTTCATTCTCGGCCCCGCGCTGGGTGGCCTTCTGGCCGGCGCCAACCCCGACGACGGCTCCGCCTTCGCCCGCGTGGCCTACGGCGCGGCGGTGCTGTCGCTCGTGGCATTCGTCCTCACGCTCGTCCGTCTCCCCGAGTCGCTGCCGCCCGAGAAACGCCGCTCCGGCACGACGAAGCGCGCGGGCATGCGCACCTACTTCGCGCGACCGGTGCTGCGCGATCTGCTGTTCTCCACCGTCATCGTGGTGGCCGCCGTCGCGCTCTTTCAAAGCACGTTGGCGTTGTTCACGGCCGATCGCCTCGGCGTCGGTCCGCGCACGCTCGGCTGGATCTACGGCTTCGTCGGCGTCATCTCAGTCGCCGTACAGGGTGGAGTGATCGGTCCGCTTACGAGGCGTTTCGGGGCACAGTCGCTCACGCGCATTGGCGCCATCCTGGTTGGTGTGGGCATGGGCTGCATTCCGTTCTCGCACTCCATCGGCTGGCTGCTCTTCGCGCTCGGCATCTTCGGCGTGGGCTCGGCGCTCTTCAACCCCAGCATGAGCGGACTCGTGGCCACCGCCGCCGAACCGCATGAACGAGGCAGCGTGCTGGGCGCCTATCAAGGTGCCGCCTCGATGGGGCGCGTGATCGGCCCGTTCGCTGCCAGCGGCGTGGCGAGTGCGAGCTCACTGTCGATCCCGTTTCTGGTCGGCGCCGTCGTCTCGTTCATCGGCGCACTGTTGATACACACGCGACCGAAGGCCAAGCCGCCCGAATAATGGTCACGGTTGGGGGACGTCGCGGATAAGAACGGAAACAGACGATTCCTGCTTGAACGGATACGAGCCGATTCGAACCGATAGAAGC
>CANGXK010000116.1 GCA_947457715.1 Gemmatimonadota bacterium | reverse complement strand
GCCGATGCGCAGGACGGGCCCTTTCGCCTCGAAGTGGACTACGTGCGGTCGTATGGACCGGGCGACAGGTAACGGCGTCGCCTGAGCCGGCGCCCTAGTACCGGAACAGCCGATTGAACTTCACGACCAGCGCGCGGTTCTTGAGGCCGCGCACCGTGGTCGGTGTGGCGTAGCGGTCGTCGCGCACGTCGCGTTCGTCGGTATACACGAGAAACAGCTCGCTGCCCGGCGCGTACTCCCACCGGAAGCGCAGGTTCGTGCTGAACGCGCGGTCGGCCGAGTTGTACTGCACGAGTCCGCTGGCGAACATCAGCGGCGTGAAGCCGTAATCCACACGCGCCCGGGCGAGCCGCGTGGTGAACGACGACGCGGGCCGCTCGACCCGCGTAATCGAGAACGTCGGCTCCAGCGCGAGCCGCTGTAAAATGGCAATTCGCGCCGACGAACCAGTGCTGCCCGGTCCGATCGTGATGCTGCGGATCGTGCCGTCGTAGAACTGTCCGGCTTGCACCCGGATCGTACCCGAGGCGCGCCGCTGCGCCCCGAACGCATATGACAACGTGGCATCCGAGAAACCGTATCCACCCGGCGCGATGGCCGCCGGAGCGCCCGACGGCGTGAAAGGGACGCGCAGGAACTCGTAGTTGCGCGTGACGTCGAAACCCACCACGTCGCTGTTCGCGAACTCGGTATCGAAGTGGCCGCGCCATATCCGCGTCTCCACCGTGCCCCGGCCGTTCTCCACGTACTCACCCGACGCGGTGCCCGTGAACTTTCGGACCACGGCCTGATTGACCGGCCGCGGACTGAACCGGACTTCGCCGAACGACCGGTTGATGTCGGAGCGCCGTCGAAAGCCGACCTGCGGATCGAAGTTGCGACCCACCGCGAGAAACTCGGCTTTCGCACCGACGTTGTCGACGCTGTAGTCCAGCCGACCCTGATAACTCTGGTCTTCGCCCGTGATACCCGTGGTCTGACTCTGCGCCCAGTAGGCGCCGGCCGTGAGCGCCTGCGACAGCAGGAACGCCCCATCGAGGCCGTACACGGCGTTCGATCCGGCACCCGACGCACCGACCGAGCGGTTGGTGACCATCGCGCCGATCGAGCTGCGCTGCAGCACGTCACGCTTCACGCGCACCACGGTGAAGTTGGTGGGCTCCGCCTTGAACGCGGCGTCGCCCGACGTGCCGATGTTCATGAGGCCGACGGCGTACTTGCCCAACTTGCCGGTGAGCCGGCCGCCCACGTTGATCGGCACGACGCCGCCGTTGTCGAGGCCGATGCGCCGCGTGTAGAACAGCTGCGGGGTGTCGGCCCCGCCGCTTCCGCCAAACGCACCATTGCCGCCGCGTGCAAAATCGAAGATGCCGCGTCCTTCCAGGAAGAAGTCGCGCTTTTCGGGGAAGAACAGACTGAACCGCGTGAGGTTGACCTGTTGTTCATCGGCCTCCACCTGCGCGAAGTCGGTGTTGACGGTCAGGTCGGCGGTGAGATTGGGCGTGACGGCGTATTTGATGTCGCCGCCGAATTCGCTGCCCACGCTGTTGTTGATCTGCGGCGTGCGTACCCGGTCGGTCGTGGTCCGGGCCACGGCGTAGGGTTTGACCTCGATGTTCTTGCCGGTCTCGGGGAGGTCGAGCCCCACCAGCGTGCCGCCGGCCGAGACGCGGTTGAGCGCCTGTGGACCGGCCAGAATGCGCGGCACGGGAGTGAGGTAGTCCCATTCGTTCTTGTGACGCACCGAGCGCCGGATCTGCATGCCCCACACCTGATCCAAACCGGCGCGATACCGGAGCGACTTGAACGGGATCGCCATCTCGACAGTCCAGCCGCCGTCGAACCGTCCCGTCTTTGACGTCCAGACCGGATTCCAGTCAGTGTTCGAGCCGCCTTCGTCGACAATGCTGTAGTCGGCGCGCGCACCGAGGGGGTTGGTGTAAAAGGCAAAGCCGCTGCGGCGATCGTAAAACGTGTCGAAGAGGACGCCGATATGTTCGTTGTTGCGCAGACCGCCGGTATCGCGCCGCAGCTCGTTGACGATCCATTCTGCCGGCGGCGCCGTTTCGTAGCAGCGACAGGACAGGTAGATGTTGCGGTCGTCGTAGGTGATCCAGAGGTCGCTGCGCTCGGTGGCGGGCGCGCCGGCGTCCGGCGCCACCTGAATCAGTCCGCCGAACGCCGCCTCCTTCGTATAGATCGCCTCGTCGAGCACCCCGTCCACCGTGAGCGGCGCCGACAGCTTGATGGCGCGCACGGTGGCGCGCTGTGCGGCGTCGCGGTTGATCACCATGGGCGCCGTGGGGGCTGGCGGTCCGTCAATCACCGTGTTCTGCTGGGCGTGCGCGGAGACGGCCCCCAACGACCCGATGGCGATCGCGAGCACCGCGCGGCGCGGCCCTGACATGGAGAGAGCGATCATCGGTCGTGTTGGCTCAGCAAAGAGGAGAAGAGCGGAGGGCCGTGCCGGCGCTCGCGCACGAACAAGCGTTTGGGGATCATGACGTGGGCGCCCATCGTGCCATCCACCGCGGTGATGTCCACCTCATCGTCGCCCTGCGCGGTTGATGCGGCCGGTCGCCGGCGCGACCCCCATGCTGTCGAAGAACGGCGCGAGCGGGGTGTCCAGGGCCACCTGCTCGATGCGCACTCCCTAGACGGTGCGTGCCGACGGGCTGGTCGGCCCAGAAGAAGTCGCTGGCGCGCGCGGCGAGCAGGAGCGAACCCAGCATCAGGACTGTACGCTCTGCTACGGCTAACTGACAGACCGCAGGTTTACCGCGACGCAGGATCAGTGTGGTGGTGCACCAGGCGCCAGCCGTCGGCCTCACGTCGGAAGATGTTGGTCGCCCGGTGGGTCAGGTTCACTGGCGCGCCGTCGATGACATGGTCGAGGCCATGTTCGGTGCACACGGAGTAGCCCATGTCTGGTGTCTCGACGAGCC
The DNA here is from genome assembly GCA_947457715.1 of Gemmatimonadota bacterium. The sequence continues at coordinate 4,824 of CANGXK010000116.1, read as the reverse complement.
GTACATCCGTCACCTCGATGCGGCCCCCCAGCTTGATGGCAGCCGTGCGCCCGAAGTCGGCGGCGACGGCCTGTCGTCCGACGGTGAACCCTCCAAACGGTCCGGCATAGGTGATGTCGTCCTCCAATGACCAGACGGCCAGCACCGGCTCAGGGTCGCCGGCGAGCATCAGGTTCAGCGAGCGGTACAGGGCGTCGTGCGCGGCAGACAGTGAATCGGTCATCGGTCATGTCCTCAGTGCAGGCTGATCAGGCGGTTTGATAGAGCGTGCATTCGGCTAGTCGTTCCTGGGGAGCCGTCTGGAAGCCACCGCTCAAGCCCGCCAGAGCCGGCATCAGCGTGCCGGTGACAAAGGCGTTGAGGGCTTCAGGGGACTCCCACACCGCGCTGATGAGCCACCCGCCGTCAGTGGGGCCGGCCGCACTCGACAACTGTCCAGAGGGCAGCGCTCCGTCGGCATGCACGGCGTTGAGCACCACCGCGTACTGCTCGGCCGTGCCGCCCGGGTAGAAGTGGGTCATCAGAAGGGTCATGATTCGGTCCGGTTGCTGGTGAGGCCATATGCGGCTCGTGATGAGCCGCACATGGCCGCTTTACACACAATTTGTAGTGGCGGGGCGTATTGACGTGTCGGAATGACTTGCCAGGTTCGCCGCTCAACGCGACGTGCCGCGTACCCGGTACAGATAGCTGAACTTCACGAACGCGCCGTCGTTCGTGCGCTGCACGTCGGTCGGGCGCATCGTTTCCGTGGCGTCCACGCCAGTGCCGTACCCCAGATACACCACGGTGCCCGGGCTTGGCAGGTAGCTCACCAGCACGTCGCCGCGGCCCAGTAGCGACTTGCGCGCCGAGAGCGGCGTGTAGCTCCCGTTGGCGGCGCGGCGCAGCAGGGGGCGCTCGGTGCGGGGATCGCGCAGCGCGCTACGGTCGCGTGATTCCATCTGCCCCACGAACCGCAGAAACAGCGCGCGTGAGAATTGGTACTCGAGCCGCAGGCGCGGCACCACCTGGGTGCTGAACAGCGAGCCGTCGCGCGCGCGGAGGAAGCGCTGGTAGCGGAGCAGGGCGCCGATGCGCACCTGCGTGCTGGGACGGAGATCCACCTGGGCCTCGATGTCCCGTCGGTTCACGGTGGCGGTCTCGAAGAACTCCGGTTCGCTGCCGATCACCGCCGTGACCGTGGCACCAACGCGGCGCCATTGCGGGGTGTTCACGATCAGCGTGGTGCTGCTCGTGCGCTGCGCGGCGCTGGTGGTGAAGGCGATGGTGTCGCGTTGGGTGGCCGATGGCACCACGTAGTCGGCATAGCGACGGGAGTCGAACGTCACTACCTGAAAGTCGGGGGTGACGCTCACGCGCCACCCACCGCGGATCGTCATGGAATTATCCAGAGAAAACCGTGATTCCAACGGGGTGTCACGCTGGGAGAATCCGTTGTAGCTCCAGAGGGTGGATCCGCTGAAGAAGTGCTGCCGCTGATCCCACCATCCGCCCTTGCTGCCGAAAATCGTGTAGCGCTGGTTCACCTGCGCGCGTACGAAGTCCACGCGATTCACGAAGCCGGTTTGTGTGACAAAGCCCGGGGAGAACCCCGACATCGCAAAGCGGTATCCGTATTCTCGCCCCGAGCGTCCGGTGTTCACTTCCCACAGGCCGCCGCTGCGTGACACACTGTCGCGGGTGGTGCTGCCGGCAACGCGGAAGTCGGCACTGTACACCTTGGCGAACTGCAGGCGCGCGTCGAAGCCGGCCACGCGATTGAAGCGGGCCCCTTCGCTGCGGTCGGTAAAGACGACGCCGGCGGTGCTCTGCTCGCCGAGGTCGCGACGCAATCGCACGATGGTGAAGAGCGGACTGGTCTTGCCATCGCTCCCGGCGCTGGGCGCGTCGAGCGCCGACAGCAGCCCTACGTCGGTCCGCGGAATCTTGCCGGTCAGTTTGATGGCGCCCAGGGGCTGCACGATCGAGCGGGTGTTCACGAGCCGGTTCGGAGCGTCGAACTGTTCACTGCCCTCCACGAAGAACGGGCGCAGTTCCGGAAAAAAGAGCGCGAAGCGCACGTCACCGGGAATCTGACCGACGTCGGTTTCCACCTGACTGAAGTCGGGATTGGCGGTGGCGTTGAGCGTGAAGTTAGACGTCACGCCCCAGCGCACGTCGCCGCCGGCCTCGCCCTGTGTCCCGTAGCGCCAACCGTTCGCGTCGCGGGTGCCGCGCGTCGCTGTCGTGGTCGTGGGGGTCAGATCGAGCACGAGCCCGCGCTTCATGCCGGCCATGCCGCGCAGATAGCCGGCCTGCGGCGTGAAGGCCTGAATGCCCTTCGAGGTGGGCGCCCAGGTGTCCTGGTAGCCGGTGCGCTGCGTCTGCCGCACGACCTGCAGCCCCCAGTCCTGCGTCGCCCCCATCTGGTAACGGATCGACTTGAAGGGAATGCGAATCTCGACTTCATAGCCGTCGTCGAGCAGGCGTCCCTTCGACTGCCACACGTAGTCCTGCGAGAGGTCCACCGACTGCAGCGCAGCGCGCGACACACCGGGGCCGGCCGACTGGTCGGTGCGCATACCGTCGGCCTGTACGCCGAACGGATTGACGGCGAACACGAAGGCGCGACGTCGATCGTTGAAGGTGTCGAGGTGCAGCGCGACCCAGTCGTCGTTGGTGATGCGATCGCGCTCGGCGAGCGTGGCCCGCACCGTCCCCTCGGGCGCGTACACGCGGACACCCACATACATCGCATCGGCGGCATACCAGATCCGCACCTCGGTCTCGTCCTGTGCCGGACGCCCGTCCACCGGATTGTATGACGTGAATTCGGTGAGGCGGCTCGCCCGCTGCCACGCCGGTTCCGTCAGCTGTCCGTCGATGGTGATGGTGTCGGTCAGGCGGGGCGCCCGGACATCGAGGACCCGCGCCCGGCCGGAAAACACCTCCCCGACGGCGGGGGGTTGGGCGGCGGCGGGACCGCTGACTTGCTGCAGCAGAGCGAACAGGAGGGGGAGCATTGCCCAAGGTTAACGCTCCGCTCCCCTAGAGGCGACGTGTCCCCGCCGCCTGACGGCGAATTCCGGTCGCCCTACTCCGCCCGCAGCGTCGCCTCGAGGGTGATCGGTACGGACGACAGCGCCTTCGACACCGGACAGCCCATCTTGGCCGCGTCGGCCTTCTCGCGGAACGTCGCGTCGTCGATGCCCGGCACGACCGCATCGAGGGTGAGCACGATCCCGGCCATCGACCAGTCGTTACCCTGCTGCGCCATGGTGATCACCGACTCCACGTGCAGCGCGGTCGGCGCAAAGCCGGCGCCGGTGAGCTGAAACGACAGCGCCATCGCAAAGCATCCGGCATGCGCCGCCGCGATCAGCTCTTCGGGATTGGTGCCGCTTCGCCCCTCGGCGTCCGCGAACCGCATCTTCGTGGAGTACGGCTGCTCCGCCAACACTCCGCTCGGGGTGGTGAGGCTGCCTGACCCTTCCAATCCGGTGCCGAGCCAAACGGCCTTTCCGCTACGACGCATCGATCGCTCCTGTTGGTGAACGCTGTTGAACCATGGTAACCCGCGATGAACACACGATTGAACGGCGAATCGGCGCCCGCGGTGCCCGGGATCAACGAAGTGTAGTGTGCTGGGGGACGGCATGCGGGGGAACTGATGACGCCGAGATGCAGAGCGCGCAGAGTGCGCAGAGGGAAGGCCATTGGGTTGTCTCTGCGACCTCTGCGGCCTCTGCATCTCAGCGTGATCTGGCACGCAATCGGCAGCTGGTCTCGTTGAACCGATCACACAGAGGTGAGGAGAAAAGGAGTCCACGGGGGGACGAGTGCGCGCGTCAATGCGCGCCGCGATGACCGGCCCTTGCCGAGTCGCGGACCAGCCCGTAGTTCACGGAGATGCCAAACCTCCCAACGCTCAAGGCGATGTGCTGTAACCGCCGAGTCCGATATGCCGCGCTGTCCGTGGTCACGCTGCTGGTGTCGGCGTCGTCGCACGTGCAGTCGCAGGCCAAGTCGCGCCGCTGCCCGCAGTTCGCGCGGGTGCCGGGCTACGGCGCCTGCACCAACATCGCCGGTAATAGCTGCGGCTTCTGCACGTACCGCTGCAACGACGACACCGTGGTGCGCTGGAACGTGTGCGGAGGATAAGCGCGCGCGTCCTGCTGGTATGCGCGCTGCCGATGGCGGTCCTGGCATGTGACCGTGAGAACGCGGCGACCGATGAGGCCCCGCCCGCGCTCCGGGCGGCCATGGCCACGCGCACGATCTATCCGGCCAAGCGTGAGGAGTGGCGCACCGATATCACGGAGCACACCGACAGCACCATGGTGCCGCTCGTGTTCCGGGCCGGTGGGACCACGGTGGCGCTGTTGCAGGCGTCGCCGATGCGCATCTCGCTGTTCGAGCTGAATCGGCGCGGCCTGTTGCTGGCCACGCGCCCGGTGCGCATCGACTCGGTGCTCAACGCGGCGGTGCCGCGTGATATCATCGCGGCCACCGAGCTCTCGCGCATTACCGACGACGGCGAGGTCGATGTGATCGACAGCGTCACCAGTACGCTGGTGCGCGAGTCGATCGGCGGCTTCATGTTCCGTCGCGAACTGCCGCTGCTGCGAGGCGGCAGCGGCAAGCTCTGCACACTGTTTCCGGCCACGCTGTTGCATGTGCGCGCGTTGGGGCAGCGTCGTGTACTCGAGGCGTTCACTCTCACGGCCAGCCCGAAAGACGATGCGCTGGTGGGTCGGCACCGCCTGACCGTTGCGCCGTCGTCGCGACTGCGGTGGGGCAACGGTGACTCGCGGCGGTGTCTGCTGCTCACCGATCGCGAGG
>CANGXK010000115.1 GCA_947457715.1 Gemmatimonadota bacterium | reverse complement strand
TTCAGGCTGGGATCGCTGGTTTCCGTTTCTATCCGTCGACCCGGCTCCGGTGCGGCGCACGGGGAGACGGATACGAACGGAAACAGGCGACTCGGGCTTGAACGGATACGAACGGATACGAGCGGAGAGGAACGGATCTGTCCTGCGCGGTCGTCGAAGATCGGCACTGATCTTGAGGACTTGCATCTGCGTTTTCATGCTTGAAATTGGACATCATTGGCGACACGAAAATGCCAGGTGAACAGGATGCGCCGATCCGTTGTTCTCTGCTGGTATCCGTTCGAATCCGTTCAGGTAGGAGTCGCCCGTTTCCGTTCCTATCCGTTCCTGTCCGATCCGGCACACCATGCACGCTGTGCAACCGTCACGGCATGTGGTTCGCCAGCGACCGGCGCAGCATGACCTGCACGGCGGTTTTCTGTCGCTCGTCGAGCCGCGCGATGCGATTCGAGAGATCGAGTGCCGCCGAGATCGCTTTGCGCGTGCCGTCCAGATCACCACAGAGCTCGCGGGCGTTGGCCATGATCTGCGCTGGCATCGCGAAGCGGTGCGCGTCGCCGGTGAGATTGTAGTTGGGGGACGCCACCGCCAGTTCGAAGAAGGCGCGCAGCTGCACGTGCACAGCGCGCGTGTCGTTCAGTACCGTCGAGGCGATGCGCAGCACGCGCGCCGTGGGCTGCGCCTGCGCCGAATGACTCGCCGCCGCCAGGACGGCGAGAAGGAGGGCCACACGGGCGATCGGATTGCGCATCGAGGATCTCGGAGGGAATGCTCGCGCGCGCGGGTACCGCACGGCATTACCTCCACGGCATTGCCTCCACGGCATTGCCTCCACGGCATTGCCTCCACGGCATTGCCGTGCGAGTGCACACGAAGCAACGTATGACCCACACCTTGCCCCGGGAAGATCATCGTATGCGCATGCCCCATCACACGTTGCTGCTGGTCAGTGCCCTCGCAGCGACACCCGTCGCGTTGTCCGCGCAGCCCCGAAAGAGCTCCGCGTCCGCAACCGCTGCTGCGTCCGTCTCCGTCGTCGAAACCAGTCTCGCCGACCTGCGCACCGCGCTCGAGCAGAAACGCATCACCTCGCGCGAGATCGTGCAGCAGTATCTCGCGCGCATTGCGACGTATGAGGACAAACTCAACGCCGTGATCACCGTGAACCCGCAGGCGCTGGCGATCGCCGACTCGCTCGATCGCGAGCGCGCCGCCGGACGCATTCGCGGCCCGCTGCACGGCATTCCGATCGGCCTCAAGGACAACATCCAGACCGTGGAGATGGCGACGTCCGGTGGGGCGCTCGCCTTCGCCGACCTGATGCCCAACTACGACGCCACCGTCACGCGCAACCTCAAGGCGGCTGGCGCGATCATCATCGCCAAGACGCAGCTCACCGAACTCGCCAACTGGACCGCCTCCGGCATGCCCGGCAACTACACGGGGCTCACCGGCTACGGCATGAATCCGTGGGACCCTCGGCGTGATCCGCGCGACGCCTTCTTCGACGGGCGCCCTGTCATGAACACCGGCGGCTCGAGCTCCGGTGTGGGCACCAACGTCAGCTTCTGGGCCGGCAACGTCGGCACCGAAACGTCGGGCTCGATTCTCAGTCCCGCCCAGCAGAACTTCCTCGTGGGCATCAAGCCCACCGTGGGGCGCGTGAGTCGGTACGGCGTGATTCCCATCACGGCCGATCAGGACACCCCCGGACCGATGACGCGCACCGTGCGCGACGCGGCCATCATGCTCGGCGCGCTCGAGGGCACCGCCCCCGATGCCAACGACGCCGCCACCAAGGTGTGCACCCCGCCGCCGCGCAACGACTACACCGCCTTCCTGAGCGCCGACAAGCTCAAGGGCACCCGCATCGGCATTCCCCGCGCCTTCTTCTACGAGCCGACCGTCCCGCCGGCCGGCGGCAGCAGCACGCCGCGCGGTGGACTCACTCCCGCGCAGAAAACGGCGATGGACGAGGTCATCGCGGTGCTCAAGGCGCAGGGCGCCGTGATCGTCGATCCGGCCGACATTCCCAGCGTCGTGGAGCCGGTGCCGGCCAACAACTTCCTGAACTGGAACCCGTGCAGCGGCCTCGAACAGGCCAAGGGACGCGACGCCGATTGCTCGATTGCCTTCAAGTACGGTATGAAGCGCGACTTCAACACGTGGCTCACGCTGCTGGGCGACCGGGCGCCGGTGAAGAATCTGCTGGGACTGCGCCAGTGGAACATCGCGCACCAGCGGGCCGGCGCCATCAAGTACGGACAGGCGCTGCTCGACATCTCAGACGAGATGGACGTGCAGGCCGACCGGGCGCGCTACGAGGCCGACCGTCGCAAGGACATCCTGTTGTCGGCCACCAACGGCATCGACGCCGCCATGAAGGCCCATCAGCTGGACGCGTTGCTCTTCCCCGGCGCCAGCAGCGCGAACATCGGTGCGCGCCCCGGTTATCCTACCATTACCGTTCCGTACGCCCTGCTGCCGGTACCGCAGGGACAGGGCGCGCAAGCGTTCCCCGAGGGCTTCACCCCCAAGCCCGCCCCATTCGGCGTGAGCTTCACCGCGTCGGCGTGCGGTGAGCCCACTCTGGTCGGTGTAGCGTACGCGTTCGAGCAGGCCACCAAGAAGCGCGTGCGTCCGCCGCTGTTTCCGTAACTCCTACCACTTCCGTCATGCGTCGCTCTTTCGCTGTTGTCGCGGCTGCCTGTGCCGCGTTGTCACTCTCGTTATCGTTTGCGCAGCCACTCACCGCGCAGTCCTATCCGACCAGCTGGAACCCCGAGCTGCTCAAGCGCGCCGACGTGGTGGCGGCCATGTCCATGATCGAGCAGCGCTTCCCGAGTCAGGTCGAGGAGTGGGTCCGCATTGCCGAAATGCCCGGCAAGTCGCGCCTCGAGCAGCAGCGCGGCGCCTACGTGAAGTCGGTGTTCGAGAAGGAAGGACTCACGGTGTCGGTCGATTCGATCGGTAACGTGACCGGTGTCCGCAAAGGCACCGGTGGCGGTCCCACGATCGTGATCGCCGCGCACACCGACATCGTGTTCCCGCCCGAAACGAATACCAAGGTGCGTCGCTCGGGCGACACGCTGTTCGCGCCCGGCGTCGGTGACAACACGGCGTCGGTGGCCAACATGCTGTCCACCCTGCGCGTGATGAACGCCACCAAGTTCGTCAGCAAAGGCGACATCATCTTCATCGGCACGGTGCAGGAGGAGCTCGGCCTCAAGGGCATGGACTACTGGCTCGCGCACAATGCGAAGCCCGACTTGCTCATCGTGCCCGATGGGGCGTACGGCAGCGTGGCGTACGGTGCACTTGGCATCTACTGGACGAAGTACGTATTCACGCACCCCGGTGCGCATACGCTGTCATCGCGGGGAATCCCGACGCCCGTGAAGGCGGTGGCCAAGGCCATTGACCGGCTGTATCAGCTGCAGTTCGACGCGCTGCCGAACGGTGCGGTGATGAACATCGGTCAGATCCATGGCGGCAATATTTTCAATGCGGTGCCGCAGGAGCTCTACTTCACGGTCGATCTGCGCAGTTCCGATCCGGCGCTGATTGATTCGCTCGATCGCACGATCACGCGCATCACGCAGGAAGTGGCGGCCGAGCAGAAGGTCGGACTCAAGGTGGAGATCGAGCAGAAGAGTGGCGCTGGCGGCACGGAGAAGCAGCTCGAAGGTGCGCGCGCGCATCCGCTGGTGCAGACCGCGGTCGATATCAATCGCGCGCTCGGCATGACGCCGGGCATGCCCGGTGCCTCAGAAGCCGTGGCTACCGGCGCGACCGACGCCAACCCCGGCGTGGTGCGCAAGATTCCAAGCATCGCGATCGGCGGCTCGAAGGCGAGCGGTGCGCACCAGCTCACCGAGTTCGCGCTGGCGTCAAGCGCGTTGCCGTCGACCAAGCTGCTGTACCTGCTCACGGCGACGTTCGCGGATGGCATCAAGATCATGCCGCCAGCCAGGATCGTACCGTAAACGGCAGGCGTTGCGTGTCCGTGTGCTGGCGGATGCTCTTTGAGAAAAGCGGATAAACCAGCACAAATGTGATGCCGTTTCATGCCGGCGTCGCTCAACCCTCCTACGATTCACGTCCGCCTGTTGCGCGGGGAGCGCCCACGATGGATGTTCCATTGGTAAGGTTCGTGTAAACACCCCCCGTCCGTCGGCGTGCTGACGTGATGTGTGCGATGTGACGGCGGCGATCTCCTGCGCGCGGCTGTGCTCTCTTTCAGGAGATTTGCTTGTGACCACCGCTGCTGCCACCCCTGCGCCGACGCCCGCGTCGATCCCGACGTCGACCGAGTACCACAAGGCGCTGCGACTGCTGTACGTCGCCAATACGATTTCTGATGCGCAGTGGAGCATGCTTCGTGCGCATTGCCTGGCCCCTGATTACACGCTCACGACCGTCGAACTTGCGGAAGCCGCCGGTTTCGAGAAGCCGGGCGCCGTGAATCTCAACTACGGCCGGTTCGGCGCGAAGTTGGCCGGACGTCTGCTGTACACCGTGCCGCCGAAGGAGCCGCAGGCGTCGGTCTTCGCCACGTTCGCTGAAGGTGGTGCGGAAGCGCCGCAGACGCGTTGGACGCTGCGCCCCGAGATCGTGGCGGCCGTGAAGCTCCTCAATTGGTTTCCGCGCCTGGCCAAGCACAAGACAGCCTGAGTCTTCGCATCCGTCGGCAGTCCACCCGGACTGCCGACGCGCTTGTGTCTTGTCGCTACCGGAATGGACGCGGACCCCGCGGGTCCGACAGCTCGCGCACCATGCGGGGATCACCGGTGAGTTCCCAGTATACGAGCGACACGGGAATCATGCCGACGCCGTTCACTTCGTCGAAGAAGCGCCGCATCGTGAACGCATTCCCGAGCTGCCGTGCACGCTCGGCCATGGTTTCCTCCATGAGACGGCCGCCTGTCACGTAGCTGGCGCCGTATCCCGGCTGGCGCAAATACAGGTGCTGCTCGAACCCCAGCAACGGATCGCGTCGCATCCACCCGCGTGGCGTCCAGTTCACGTGCAGATCGGCCGCCGCCGCCATCGTCAACTCGTTCGAATGCGCGTACAGATTGCCGAGTCCACGCGCGGCGCGGGCGGCGAGCATGGTCCACACGATCTCGCGTGACCGCGGTGAGTCGTCGTAGAGTCCCGCCTGCATCATCCATTCTTCCATCGACGTGGCCATGCCCTCGGCGCGGCTCATCCACACGTTGTACAGCAGCGGCGTGCGACGGATCGGGCTCGCGTGCGGATGCTCGCGGAAGCGGCCGTTGTCCCACCAATGCCAGAGGTGTGTCCAGAGCGTGCGCGGATCGCGATGCGTAGCCTGCGAGAAGAAGTTGCGCGTGGCCTCCGGCGAGTACGACTGAAAGCGCTCGCGCAGGGCGCGCTCCATCCACGGTTCGACCGTCACGATGTTCTTGTCGCGGAAGAACTGCATGTAGCGCGGCAGGGCGTCGGCCTGCATGCTCGCGAACTCGGCGGCCGAGTTGGCCACCGGCATGGGAGGCAGCGCGGCGTTGCGCGTTTCCTCGAGGCGCAGCGAGGCGTGCGCGCGGGCGAGTTCGCGCCGGGTGATGGTAACCTCTTCTTCCCACGTGAGCGGCACCAGCAGCACGTTCTTGAGGAACCAGCTGTACTGCGCTTTGCCGATGCCCGAAGGGCCGGTTTTCTTCGGCGCTTCGGTGCGGAGCCACGTCGTGAAGGTTTCGGTGGCGCTGGCGGCGCTGGCAATCGCCGACGTGAGCGCCGTATCACCGGGGCTGTTCTTGTTCACCAGCGTGGCAAGCGTGGCGAGGGCGTCATGCTGCTCCTCGAAGCTCTTCACGGCGCCGACCCATAGATCCTTCGCGTTGCCCTTGGCGAGATGCACGCGTGCCTGTCGCAGCAATGGAGCGACGGTGTTGAGCTGCGCGGCGAGACGGCGTGATTCGTCGGCGTTGAGGGCGCGCGAGGTATCGAGTACTGTGCGCGGCCACACTGGATACTGCCAGAGACGGACCGCCCCGTGAATCGTGGGCCCTTCTTCCGCCGGCGTGTCGCTCTCTTCGGTGCGCACCGAGGCGTAGTAGGCCGGATCGCGCGCGAACGGCTGCAGCACGGTGAGGTGGTACTGCAGGCCGTTCATTTCCGCGCGTACCAGATGCCAGTCCACCTGTTCGGACACGCGCCAGCCGGTCGTGTCGATGGCGCGGAGCTTCGCCTGCATCGCTCTGAGCGCGGTGAGACGCCGGGCGTTCGTGGCCGGGGCGTAATCGGGAACACCGCTCACGCGGGGCGGCTCCTCGAAGGTACGCCACTCGGTGAACAGCGACAGCAGCTGCGGATAGCTGCGGCTTGGCAGCGCGGACTGTGCCCGCAGCGCGGTCACCGGCAACGCCAGCAGCACTGCGAGCGCGGCGCTCCGCACAGCGGAATGCGCGGCGGTGAAGACGGTGGGGCGAGGATAGGAGAAAGGCATATGCGAATCTACGCCAGGATGGATTTCTCGCACGGGACCCGACTGGACCCCGGTGAGGTGCAGTAGGGTCCCTGCGACAAATGCCCGGCCCTTCGCTCCTGCCCTCGGAGCGCGGCTCGCGCTGGTCGTGGTATATGCAGGGCGGCCCCGCGCCGCGGGTGGCGAAGCGGGCGTCAATACCCTGCGCCGGTACGGGCGCCGGGCGTAGTGGTCATCAAGCCCCCCGGTGCGCCCTCTGCCGGCCTCGGTCGCCGAGCCCCACGCGTCGACGCGTGCCAGAAGTTTTGGCTCGGTGAACAAAGGGCGGCGCCGCCTCTCTCCGCGTTATCGCGCATGGCGTTGTGGAAGGATCTGGTGATTGGTGATCCCCGCTGTACGCCGTATGCGATAGTTCAGGTGCCGATGTTCGACGCGTGAGCCGTGGCGCGCTGCTGCGGGCCTGTCTGACGCTCCATCAATCTGGCCACGCTATCGAGCGCACCGCGGTTACGCAGCGCGGTGACCGACTGGCTGGTGTATCGCGCGATCTGCTTGCGCAGTGCATCGGTGGTGGGGAAGTCCAGATGGTCGGCGACGTTCTTGATCGATCGACTGCCCTCGTCGAGATAGTAGGCCGCCACCAGCAACCGCGCCCACGCCACGATCTCCCCTGGCGACGGCATGTGATGCCGACGGCAATACTTGCGCAGGGTACGCTCGTGCATTTGTGCCGAGTCGGCCAACTGCACCGCCGATAGTGGCCTGTGAGCCAGTCGCAGCGCACGCCGGAGGATCGTCGTATACGTCTCCGGGAGGTTCAATGCGGCCGAGCGCCAGATACGGGAGATCACGCTGTCGTTATGGGCACGCAGCAGCGCGCCGTCCACATGCTCGACGCGCAGGTCCGGATCGGCGGTAAGCAACTCCGAGATCGCATACTGTCCCAGGCGCATTGCACTCAGATACGATGACACGCCGAGTAGGGCCACGGCAATGACGGGCACGCCCGGGAAAATCGCGCGTAGCTCCCGCAGATCAACCCAGAAGGGACCATGCGGCTCGGACGGGACGGCTACGACGAGACAGGTCGATTCGGTCCGGTTGAGTGAAGAACGCAACGCCTCGCGCACCTCTTCTGCGCTACGCACGATCATCAGCGTGGCGTGGCGGCGCGTGGCATCAGCGAGTTGCTGCACCACCTTGGCAGGGAGCGTCCAAGCGATGATCGTCGTCGACGCAGGCATGGGGAGCGGCGAAACCGCAGGCGGGGAAGGCGAACATTCGGCGGACGCGAAAGGCTACCAGCGCCATGCTGGTCGCACAAGCGGACCCATGCGCACTGGCGTGCTGTCTC
>CANGXK010000114.1 GCA_947457715.1 Gemmatimonadota bacterium | reverse complement strand
CGCCGGACGCGCGTACTGGTCCTCACCCCCACCCGCGAGCTGTGTCTCCAGGTGGAGGAGAGTGTCCGCAAGTATTCCAAGTATGCGCCCGTCGACGTCATCCCCGTATTCGGCGGTGTCGGCTACGAACCGCAGGAACGCGCGTTGCGCGCCGGCGTCGACGTGGTCGTCGCCACGCCGGGACGTCTGCTCGATCATCTCGAGAAGCGCAACGTCGACTTCTCGTATCTCGAGACGCTGGTGCTCGATGAAGCGGACCGGATGCTCGATATGGGCTTCGCGCCGCAGCTCAATCGCATCGTCGAACAAGTGCCACGCTACCGGCAGACGCTGCTGTTCAGCGCCACGATGCCGCCTGAAGTCGAGGCGTTGGCGCGCAAGTATCTCCGCAAGCCGGTGGTGGTGCAGGTGGGCCGACGCTCGTCGGCCGCGACCACGGTGACGCATGCGGTGTACCCGGTGCCGCGTCACCTCAAGAACGACCTGCTCGTGCATCTGCTCACCAAGAAAGCGCATGATTCGGTGCTGGTGTTCACGCGGACCAAGAGCGGGGCGGATCGTGTGGTGCAGGATCTCGAGAAGGCCGGCGTGAAGGCGGGGGCCATGCACGCCGACAAGTCGCAGCGCGAGCGCATGGCGGCACTCGAAGACTTCAAGTCGGGCAAGCTGCGGGTGCTGGTGGCCACCGACATCGCGCAGCGCGGGCTCGATATCTCGGGCATCACGCATGTGATCAACTACGACGTGCCGCAGCAGCCGGAAGACTACGTGCACCGGATCGGCCGCACCGGCCGCGCCGCCAGCACGGGCGATGCATACACGTTCATGGCGGCCGAAGATATCGGCATGGTGCGCACGATCGAGCGCACGATTGGCCAAGAAATTCCGCGCGTCAGCGTACCGGGGTTTGACTTCGGCACCTGATCGGCACCTGATCGGCACCTGATCGGCACCTGATCGGCACCTGATCGGCGCGGCTGCCCCGATGTCATCGCCGTTGCACGCGCCCGAGCCGTGACACCGTAATCGTGTCGGCTCGGGCGCTTCGTGCGAGGACGAGGCGCAGATTGGCGGCGCCGACACCCAGCCCTGACGGTGCATAGCTGAGCGAATCGCGGGTCGCTTGGAGCGTGAGGCCGCGGCCGTGAAAATCGCCAACGGCGATCGTGTCGCCGTCGACGTGCACGATGACGCGGGTCGTGGCGACGTCGAAGCGCACGGCCGTGCGGACGCCGGTGGCAATGGCGTGGTCGCGGGCGAGGCCGAGTAGATCGAGGGTTTCCTGCGTCGCCATCGCGACATCGAGCGTGGCGAACAGCGGACCGCCGGAAGCGATCGCGAGGCTCGCCAGTCCGCCGGTCAGTGCCAGCAGCCAGAGCTGCTCAACGAGGGTCGCGCCTCGGCGCGGGCGAGGACGACAGCGGGTGTGTAGGCACACGTGCGTAAGGGCCGTGGCGCGCGGTGGCATGGGAAAGGGTATCGGTGATGGAGCGCGACGGCTATATCGAGAGAGCAGCGCATCTGTCGCCGCGCGGGAGTACACGATCAGTCCGAGGCCGTCGAACGGTGTCATCCGAAATCCGCCGTCATCATCCCCGTACGGCACCATGGGCGGCGCGCCTCGCGGTCATACTCGCCATTGCGCTCGGGCCGGCCACCGCTTGCGGCGTACCGACGCCCACGAGTGAACTGTCGTCGGGGCAGGCTGTGCTCGATCTGGGGGCGATTGTCGTCGACCTGCGCGAAGAGAACGCGATGTTGCAGATGCAAATCGACTCGCTTCGGGGGGTGGTGGTGTATCAGGACTCGATCGTGCGCCAGTTGGCGGCGAGTGCCGGGGTCCGGATGCGATCGCACGCGTTCCCGGCACCCTGAATCCGCGGCCAGGCAATAGATTGTTATGGTCACCAACAACCCTCGATCCATCCCTGCAGCCATGCGGATTGCGATTTCCACCGGCGGCGGTGACGCCCCGGGACTCAACGCGGTTATTCGGGCGGCGGTGCTCTCAGCACGAACGCGTGGCTGGGACGTCCTCGGTATCAAGCGCGGCTATGCCGGGCTGCTTGGCGAGGACGAGATCGTCCCGCTCACGGAGGACAGCGTGCGCGGGATCGCCAATCAGGGCGGCACGATCATCAAGACAACCAATCGCGCCAGCCCCTTCGACTATCCGGTGCTGCAGCCTGATGGGACCTGGAAGAACGTCGATCGCTCGGACGAACTCGTCGAAAATGCCCGTAATCTCGGGATCGAGGCGATCATCTCGATCGGCGGTGATGGCTCGCTGAAGATCGCGGCGCAACTGGGGGCTAAGGGCGTACGCGTGATCAGCGTGCCGAAGACGATCGACAACGACGTACCCGGTACGGTGACCACGTTTGGGTTCGACACTGCCGTGAATACCGCGATGGAGGCGATCGACAAGCTGCACACGACCGCCGAGTCGCACGATCGCGTGATGGTGCTGGAGGTCATGGGGCGTGACGCCGGCTTCATCGCGCTGCATGCCGGCGTGGCGGGCACGGCCGATGTGATCCTGATCCCCGAGATCGCGTGGGAAATCGAGAAGGTCTGCGAGAAGATCATGGACCGCGATGCGACCGGACGACGATTCAGCATTGTCGTAGTGGCTGAAGGGTCGAAGCCGAAGGGCGGAATGGAGTCGATCATCGGCGCGTCGTTGCCGGGGCAGGATCGTCGTCTGGGGGGCATTGCGGAGCGCTTGGGCTACGACATTCAGCGCATTACCGGCAAGGAGACCCGCTCGATGGTGCTCGGGCACTTGCAGCGCGGGGGGTCGCCCACGGGCTATGACCGTTTGCTGGCCACGCGCTTCGGCGCCGCGGCGGTGCAGGCGGTGGCCGACAAACGCTGGGGGCACATGGTGGCCCTGCAGTCGCCGCATCTGGTGACCATTCCGATCGAAGACGTGCTCAAGGAAACAAAGCGCGTCGATCCGGCGCACGATGTGGTGCAGGCTGCACGAATGATGGGTATCTCATTTGGGGATTAGCGGCCGAGTGGGGAGAACGGAGTAGAGAGCCGTCCCCGTGCTCCGTCCTGCGCCGTTATTGAGACACGATGTGTCCTCCCCAACGGACGCCGCCTGTTTCCTCTCGACCCCTCCCCCTGTCCGGAGAGTCCCGTGGTGTCGATACTTACCCCGCAGCAGCACCCCATCCAGCGGTCGGGGCCGTGGTGGCATGGACCCTGCTCCAGAGAGACATCGGGACGTCCGTATGCTCTCCGTGGTGGACGGCGCGCGAAGTCCTGCAGGAGGAAGGCATGTTTCAGATGAAGTGGCGAATCGTTGCGGCGACTGCCGTCGTGAGCCTGACGTTCGGGGTGGAGCGCCTTTCCGCGCAGGGGCGAAGCGGGAAGAACGAGAAGGCGGACATCCCGAAGGACTATCGCCCACCCGCCGGCATGTGCCGGGTGTGGGTCGACGGTGTGCCGGCGGCGCAGCAACCAGCACCGACCGATTGCGCGAGCGCGGTGCGAAACAAGCCGGCCAACGGGCGCGTGATTTACGGCGAAGACGTGGCGAAGGGCCAGAAGCCATCGCTGCCCATCAAGGAGTTTGCCAAGCCGCCCGAGAAGAAGGGGGCGCCGCTCATTCCACTCGATTAGGCGCCTCTGGGCGCAGTAGATTGCACGGGTGCGCACTCCCCGTGATCGTTACCTACCCCCCGACCGCGACGCCTTTGTCGCGGCCAAGCCGCCCACCGGGCGCATCATCGTCATCGCGCCGACGCATGCGGCCTGCGAGACGATCGAACTCGCGGTCGGCCTGCACATCGACACCTTCCTCGAACGCACGCGCGGCGAGGATCTGCGCCGGTTGGCGTCGAGTGGTGAAGGGTTCGGCATCGTGGCCGGCACGGGCACCGGCAAGACCCTGGCGATCCGTCCCATCGCGGAAACGATTCTCGGCACGACGGAGCTGAAGGCCGGCGTCGTGAACCGCGAACGTGAAGCGACGCCGGAGACGCCGTCGTGGAACGTCGTCGTCATCACCACCGGTATCGCGCGCCGCTGGTTTCAGGACGGCGACATCCAGGCCACGGACACGCTTGTCGTCGACGAAATCCATCAGACGAGCGCCGAACTCGAACTGTGTCTCGCGCTCGGCAAGCGCGTGGGCTGTCGCTTCATCTGGTTGTCGGCGACGGTCGATCCCACGTTCTATGCGCGTTATCTCGAGAGCGCCGATGTGCTGCAGGTGTCGGCGTTCGATGCCACCAAGGCCGCGAAGGTCGAAGTCGAGCGCAAGCAACCGCTGAACTTCCTCGACGACAAGTTTCTGCAGAAGGTGTCACGCTCGGAGCGCGGTGTCGCGATTTTCCTGCCGACACGTGCCTCGGTCGAAGAGGCGGCGGAATGGGTGCGGCTGCGCTATCCGCGCATCACGGCCGCCCACTACCATGGGGGCGAGCCGATCCGCGTGATCCGGCCATTTCTCGAGGGCGTCGTGCCCAAGCCCTTCTTCCTCGCGATGACGGCGGCGGGGCAGAGCGCGCTCAACGTGCCGGGGCTCGACACCGTCATCATCGACGACACGCGTTTCACCAACGTGATCGATCGCGGGCGGAACGTGCTCACGCGCGTGCACCTCGGCTCGAACGAAATTCTGCAGATGGCTGGTCGCGTACATGGGCGTGTGGAGAACGGTCGGGTGTTCATCCTCAGTGACCGCGACATTCGCTTTGAATCACTCAAGCCCACGGCGCCCGACTTCCAGCTCGCCGGTGATTCCGAGCGGGTCGCGCTGACGTGTGCCGATCTTGGCGTGCAGGCCGATGCGCTGGACCTGCCGGTGCCGCTCGATCGCGTGGCGTATCGCAAGGCGATCGCGCATCTCGAGTCCCGCGGGTTGATCGAGAAGGGCCGTCTGACCACGTACGGGAAGGCTGTCGAGGCACTGCCGGTCGAACGGGCATGGGGAGAGCTCATCGTGAACGGCGATGACGAACTGCTGCCCATGCTGGCGGTGATGAGCGGTATCGATTCACTGCACCGCATGACGCGGGAAGGACGTGATCTCGAGGGGTTGGTGGTGCGCGGCAGCGATCATCTCACCGCGTACAACGTGTACGCGGATGGCTTCCGTGCTGCCGGCTACATCGGCGAGGTGTACGGGCTGTCACGGCACATGTTCGACGCCGAGCGAATCGCACACTGGGCAGAGCAGCGCGGCGTGCTCGTGAAGTCGCTCGAAGATGCCGCGCTCGCGATGGCCAGCGTGTATCGCTCGGTGGGCATGCCGTTGCCGATGACCCTGCCGCTGGTCCGCCACGAGCTGCACAAGCGATTCTGCGACCTGCTCGCCCGCTTTATGCCCTTCGATCTCGTCATCGAAGAGCAGACGCCGGAGGGCCACGAAGCGCGTGTGTCGAAGACCAGCGTGTGCGGCAGTTGGGGCGCGGTGGCTGGTTCGCTCCGCTATTTCGCCGATCGGTTCGGCGTGCCGCGCGCGAGCATCGAAGGGACGCAGCTCTCGATCGAGCTGATCAAGCAGTATGCACAGCGGCATCCCCCCGAACTGGCGTTCGACGCCGATCGCAAGCACTCGCCGGTGATGCTGCGTCGCCGTCTCACGTACTTCGGGTTCGAGCTCGCACGCGAAAGCGAAGGGCTCGACGAATTCCCGCAGGAACATGCGCAGGGGGCGCGGCATCTGCTGGCCGAGGCGGCCGCACGCAACGAATTGCGGCATGCCTCGGTACGCCGCAATCAGCCGGTGGTCGAAGAGATCCGGGAAACGTGGCGTCGCCTCGGCGGGATCACGCCGCGTCTCGGACAGGCAGAGCTCACGGCGTGGTACGAGCAGCAGATGGGCACCGCGACGAGCTGGGAAACGATCCGGACCATGCCGATGCTGATCGACCGTCGGGACTTCGTGAGCCATGAGCAAGTGGCCGAGGCGCGCGCGATGCCGGGCGCCGTCGAGATTCGCGATCGCACGGTACCGATGGACTACGACGTGGAGGAGCACGACGGCCGACTGGTGCCGGTGGTGCGACTGCGCGTTCCGGAGAAGCTGGCGCGCACGATGGTGCAGGAGGAAGTCCCGTCGCTCGATCGTCCGGTGCGCTTCGTCGTGCCGCGCGGGCAGCGCGGGTCCGTCAAGGCCGATACGCTCGACGATCTGCAGCACAAGCTCGACCTGCCGTTCACCGACGACGAGCGCACGCGCAGCACGGAGCAGAGTGCCGAGCGACAGAGTGGCGACCGCAAGGGCGCCGACCGTGGACGTGGCGTACATCGAGGCGGCGAACGTGGCGGGGAGCGCGGCGGTGGTTCGCGCGGCCCGGGCGGTGGCCACCGTCACCCCGGTAAGGGGCGTCGGCGGCGCTGATTCGTACGAACGACGGCGGTTGTGGTGTGGCCGTATGCCCCCGAGGCGTCGAGGCGCTGAGGCGTCGAGGCGTCGAGGCGCTGAGCGGCGGGCCATCTCCTCGGCACCTCGGCGCCACGGCACCACGGCACCACGCGGCGAACCACTCCGTCGACGGGCAGGCTAGTGCCGCTGCACGGTTGTTGGGTAGGTCTCGGTACGTGTCGTCAGGAATCCCCGCGCGAGGTAGTTCGGGAGCGCGGCTGGAGCATCGAGGGT
Organism: Gemmatimonadota bacterium; assembly: GCA_947457715.1. The sequence goes on along the minus strand of CANGXK010000114.1, from coordinate 1,260 downwards.
GCAGGTGTGCAACCATACGCGCGTCGCTCCCCTTGCGAACGCCGTCCGGACCGCCTGTGAGACGAGCCATCCACCAAGACGTCGTCCGAGTACGCGCTGGTCGAGACCGACATAGACGATCTCCACCGAGCCATCCGCGTGGCGTTCGAGTTCGAGAAACCCGGCGGCCTCGGTCCACGCGGGACCGAGCTCGGCACGGACCTGGTAAATGTGAATTTCCGGGCGCGCAAGATGTGCGACCATTTCGCTCTGGTCCCACGCGTCCCGGTCGTGCCACTGCCACGGTCCACCGATCCGACGATACAGCGCCCGCCATGTCTCGACCGGGCAGGGCTCGATGCGTTCAAGCCGAGCTGGCACCGTCGGCGCGGCGCCAGGCACCAGTTGTTGTATCGAGGCCATCTCGAGGTAGGTTCGCGTCACCTCGAGCAATTCCGAGCCCACAGAGGGTGCTGATTCGTTCGGACTCACCGGTCCTAGTATTTCCAGCTTCCGATCCGTTTCTTCGCTCATGTCTGTGCTTCACCTGTTTCCTAAATTATTGTAAAATAGAGGTTTATGTGTGGAAATGCGCGGGGCTTGCGTATTGGACTGTACGGTCCTAATTTCTTCACACGATGTCAGACCGCAAAGCGCAAATTCTGGACGCAGCCGCGACGTTGATTGCCGAGCGAGGGTTCACTTCGACCTCGGTGGACGACGTCATCAGAGGCGCGAAACTCAGTGGCAAGAGCCACTTCTATCACTACTTCAAGTCGAAGGAAGAACTCGGCTATGAGGTCCTGAACCGCCAGTTCGAGCGATTCGCCGAGCGCGGTCTCGCGATTTTGCGCGAGCCGATGATCGATCCGCTGGAACGGCTCTACCTGTTCATTGACGCAGTGGTGGCCCTGCAGTCGGAGAGCGGAGGCCGTCGCGGTTCCCCATTTGGGAATTTGGCCGCTGAGCTGGCTGATGCCCACGAGGGTTTTCGGGTGCGCATCGAGGCCGTGTTCGAGCGCTGGGCGAGTCAAATCCGCTCGTTGCTGTGGGAAGCACGGCCACAGTTGCACGATGATGTCGACGCGGTGCGGTTGTCCCGCTTCATCATTGCTGCGCTCGAAGGCGCCGTGCTGATGACGCGCGTGAAGCGGGATCTCTCGGTCCTCGAAGGCATTGCTGCCGACCTGAAGCGCTTCATCGCCATGCATGTGCGCGATGGCGCGGCGATCCAGCTCCACCGGCACGTTGAGTAAGCACGGCGACCTCCAGTATCACGGT
>CANGXK010000113.1 GCA_947457715.1 Gemmatimonadota bacterium | reverse complement strand
ATGCGTTGTTCACGTTGGGCGGGGACGGAACCCTGTTGCGCGGTGCGCGCTTCCTCAATGGCCGCACGGTGCCGATCCTCGGGATCAACCTCGGCCGACTCGGCTTTCTCACTGCGTGCAGCGGCGAAGAGTTCGAGACCGGCGTGCGTCGCTTTGCCGCCGGTGATTTTGTGTCGGAACCACGGATGGCGCTCGAATCCTGTGCTCTCGATCGGGATGGAGGCGAACGGTGCGGCTGGCTCTCGCTCAACGATGTGGTCCTGCACAAGGGGGGCTTCGCTCGCGTCGTAAAGTTCACCGTGTTCGTCGACGATGAAGCGATCGGGTCGTATTCCGCTGATGGGCTGGTGGTCTCGACGCCAACGGGTTCCACCGGCTACTCGCTCTCAGCCGGAGGGCCGATCGTGGTGCCAACCGTAGAGAGCATCGTGCTGACCCCCGTATCGCCCCACACGCTGGCTATGCGGCCGTTGGTGTTGCCGCCGCAGGTGGAGGTCAAGGTGCGTGCGGACGATGGGCCCGAAGAGCTTTTGGTGACGATCGACGGACAGGTGGGCACTACCTTCACCGGCGGCGAAACGCTGGTGGTACGCCGGGCGCGCAATGCCGTGCAGATCGTGCGCTTCCCCGGCACCACCTTCTTTACGCGCTTGCGTCGGAAGCTCGGCTGGGGGGGACTCTCCGAGCGCGACGGCGAGACTCTCTGAGGGGGTAAGGCATGCTCGTAGAGCTTCGCATCCGCAATGTGGCGGTGATCGACACGGTCGCGTTGCCGCTGTCTGCGGGGCTGAACGTGTTGACCGGCGAAACCGGCGCCGGAAAGTCGCTGATCGTCGGCGCGCTCGGGATGCTGCTCGGCGAGCGGGCAGCCACCGATCGGGTGCGCAGCGGTGCGGACAAGGCCACCGTCGAAGGCGTTTTCGAACCGGGGGCCATGCCCGAGCTGCGTGCACTGCTGGACCAGCGCGGCATTGACGCCGAGGACGACGCGCTGGTGCTCAAGCGGGAAATCGGCAGCAACGGGCGATCGCGAGCGTGGATCAACGGATCGCCGGTCACGGCGGCCGTGCTCGCTGATGTCGGATCGCGACTGGTCAGCGTGCTCGGACAGCATGACTCTCGCCAATTGGTCGACCCCGAGCATCAACGGGATGTGCTCGACGCGTTCATCGGTGCCCTGGATATTCGCGCGCAGGTCTCCGAAGCCTACGCACAACTCGGCGCGCTGCGCGCGCGCGAGCGTGAGCTTGAAATCCGTCGTCAGGACGCCGCCAAGCGCGCCGACTATTTGCGTTTCGTGGCGAGGGAGATCGACGACGCCAATCCGGTGGTCGGTGAAGACGAGACACTCGACGGGGAAATCCGTCGCCTGTCGCATGCCGAAGAGTTGCAGACGCTCGCGGCCCAGGCGGCCACCGCGATCTCAGGCGACGAGCGCGCGGCGCTCTCGCGGCTCGCGACGGTTCGGCGGTCGCTGGTATCCCTGGAACGAATCGACCCCAGTACGGGACGCTGGCAGGCGGGTTTCGATGCGGCCGTCTTCTCGCTCGATGAACTCGTGCGTGAACTCGAACTGTATGCGGAGTCCGTCGAAGCGGATCCGTCTCGGCTGCGCACCCTCGAGCGGCGTCGGGACCAGCTGCTCTCCCTCATGCGAAAGCATGGGCCGACGTTACAGGAAGTGATCGAGGCTGGTGCACAGGCGCGAGCCGAGCTTGACCTCGTGGACAGCGGCACCCTCGACCTCGCCGCGATCGCTGATGCGCGCGCCGTGGCCGAGGGTGCGCTGGCCGAAGCGGCCGCGGAACTCTCGCGTCGACGTCAGTCGGGCGCGCAGCAGCTTGGACACGCGGTCACGCAACTGCTCCCCGAGCTCGGTATGCCGGAGGGACGCGTCCACGTGCAACTGCCCCGAGCCGAGCGCATCGGTGCTTTCGGAGCGGAGCACGTCACATTCGTGGCGGCCCTCAATGCCGGCATGGAACCGCGACCGCTCGGCCGCCTCGCATCCGGCGGTGAACTCGCTCGCGTGATGCTCGCCCTCAGCACCGTGCTGGCGCGACTGCAGCAGGTACCGACCTTGGTCTTCGACGAAGTCGATGCGGGTATCGGGGGCGCCGTCGCGTGGCAGGTGGGCGCGTTGATGCGTCGGGTGGCAGTGCATCATCAGGTGCTGGCAATTTCACACCTCGCACAGATCGCAGCGCGCGCCCACCATCATGTGGTCGTACGCAAGAGCGCCGTCGGTACGGTGACCACGGCTGACACCATGGTGGTGCGCGATGAGCCCCGGGTGATCGAGATCGCGCGCATGCTCGGTGGCGATGCGGACCGTGAGGTCAGCCGTGCCCATGCGCGCGAACTTTTGGCGCGCGGTGAAGACGAGGCGATGGAAACCGTCCATACCGCGCCGACTCCCGCGCGTCAGCGTCGTGGAAAGCCGGTATAGACCCGCAGTTCGAGGCGATCGCTGGACACCGCCGGCAGGGTGGCACCAGAGCCGGAGAGTGGCATCGTGTGCGAGTAAATGACTTCGGCGGGAAACCGCGACCGGCCACGGACGTAGCTCGCGAGCGTCGAGAAGGTCACACCGACTGCCGCGGCCTGCATCGTCCGTGATGGGACCTCGTAGACGCTCGGGAGCGGTGCGCTCGTGCTTGGCGCTCCACCTTCGTAGCGGTCGACTCCCCAGCGCCGGACCAGATATGCGGCTGAGAACCCGAAGAATTGACCGACCGCAAGGCGGGGCGCGATCTCGAGTTCAACGCGGCTGCCGAGAGTCCGGGTGGCCGTTCCGATCGCGACCTCGTCGAAAAGATTCGAGGCGGTACGAAACGGCAGGACGGCGGCCACGTTGTCGGCGAGCGGCTTGGTAGCGCGCACGGTGGCACTCATCCAGAGGGAACGGCTCAGTACCAGGTCCGTGGTGCTGCGCACCAGCAGGGCGTTCGCTCCTTCGCCGATGGGCACATCAAAGGGGTCTTCGGTCCGATCGGCTCCCGCGGTCCCAAAGCGCCAGCCAGCCGTCATCATGCTGCGTATCCCGCGAGACGGGGTCAGCAAGCGACGCACCTGATCGGCGGCGAAACTGTCGAACAGCAGATACGACGCGGTGAGATCGATATCGCCGATGCCGGCGCGACGTGTATTGCCGAGCCGATCGTACCCAAGTTGCCACGCCGTATCACCCGTAATACGTGTCATACCACCGGGTCCGTACACGGTACTCGCCCCGGCCGGTGCGGCTCCCGCAACGATGTTCGTCACGCCAAACGTGGCGAAATCGCTGCGCAGCGAAGCGATCGTCGCCGCAACGGCGGCTTGCGTACTCCCGCCGCTGATCGGCACGACCGGCGCACCGCCCGCCGTGGCATCGCCGTACACCGTCACGATCGCTGCGCGCGTGGCGCTGGCGCGCGCGAGCAACGCCTGCGCGGCGGCCGCGTTGGTCTGTATCGCGTTGCAGTCCGGTGCCACGCTCGACGCGCAGCGCGCGATCTCGGCGCTGAGTTGCGTGCTCGCGAGGTCGATCTGTGAGAGCACACGGCCGTTCGTCGATCGCGCCGCCGCGCCGGTTGTCGAGGAGAACGCCGGGTTCATGCCGACGTTCGCGGTCGAGCCGACACGATTGAGCAGGAGTTGCGACACATCCCGTGATTCCACATAGGGTACGAGCACTCGAAGCGACAAGCGGCGCGTCAGTCCCACGCTCAAGCCGAGCGGAGCGACGCTTTGACGCACCTCGCCTGACGCATCGAGGGCGCCGAGCGAAAGCGCAAAGGTGCTCTGATCGGTCAACGCGCGCACGCCGGCTTCCGCGCTCGCCAGGCGGGGGAAAATCGCCACCCCTGCCTGAGTCGTCGCCAACGCGGCGAGCAGCGGCACCTTGGCTGCGCCGCCGGACGGCAACGGGCTGTATACGGCGTCCCAGTCGTTCCAGAGGCCGGCAATCAAGAACCGCTTCGCTCCTTTCGGCAACGGGATCGCGTCATCGCCGAGCCCCGCGACAGCCTGGGCTTGGATGGCGGTGGGGGGCGCCAGCGCGCCGCCCGCAAGCAGAGCGGCGAGGGCGAGCATCAGACGGCGCGAAGCGGAAGATCGATGCTCAGGCGGCAAGCGGTGTAAGGCCAAGGCGGTTAAGTCGTGCAAAGTGAAGCATTCAGGCCCCGCAGGCGCGCGCGTCAGCGGGGAGAATCGTCGTGCGTCGAACGGGCTAGATTACTCCGCATCTAAGGGGGCGTCAACGAAGCCCCCTTGTCCCGTCACTCGCGAGCAAGCTGTGCATCTTCCTTCTGTCCCTTGGCAACTCACCGGCAATCACTGGCTGACCCTGCCGTGCATCAACCCAACGGACGGTGCCATTCACGCGCTGGGTGTGCTCCATCGTGGGGCACGGGCTGCGATCGAGTTTGCCGGATCACCGGACTTCATGTCGGGGCAGGGTACCCCGCTTATGGGTCCGGTGTTGCGTGTCGACGGTGAAGTCCGCGTGCTTGCGGCGGAAGGGATTGCCTGGGAGCGAGCCGTGGGCTGGTTGCCGACCTTCACGTGCACCGTTGGCTCGTTGGTGGTTCGAGGAACGATCTTCGCCCCGTACGGACGGGATGCCGACATGGCGGGCGCGGTCTACACGTTCGCCGTCGAAAATCGCGGGGCGACGGACGTGAATCTGGAGATCGCGCTCGAAGGCGCACTCGGACATCGGCAGCAGCGCGTGCGAACCCCTCGCCCTTTCGACGACGACCATTTGATCAGCGTTGGGCCGGAGGACGTGCTGCTGCTCGAAGGCTCGGCGATTCCCGGGCTCGCCGCCATCGCCATCGGGAGCGACGGGCCGGTCTCCCTCGAAGCGCCGGCCGCCGCCTCGCGCGAGGCGCGGCCGTTCGCGATTCGCCGGGCCCTGGTCGCGCCGGCCAACGGAGCCGTGCAAGTGGCGTTTTATCTTGCCGTCGGCCCGGAACGGGATGGGGCGCAGGCCACCGTTGCCGTGTTGCGTCGTCGCGGCTGGCGTGCGCTGCTGACTGCCACGCGGGAGGCGCTGTCGGCGCTCGAGCAGACGACGGGCAGCGATGTGATGGATCGCATCGTCAATCGCAATCTGCTGTTCGCATACTTCTATGGCGTCGGGCGCGGCCTCGACGACGCGCACTATTATCTGGTGCGGTCGCGGGCGCCCTGGCACTCGATGGGCTGCACGGTGCGTGACTGGGAGGCGTTGATGTGGACACTGCCGGCGGTGCAGCTGGCCGACACCGGACTGGCCCGCGAACTCCTCGTACGTGCCTGCGAACTGCACGGCTATGCGCCAGGGCAGGGAGTGCACTACATCGACGGCACGCTCTTTCAGCCCGGGTTCAGCATCGAGGGGCCGGCGGCCTTCGCGATCGCGACCGACCGCTATATCCGAGACTCGGAGGATGATCAGATCGTCGAGGATCCCGTGGTCGCCGACACCTTATACCTCGCCTCAGAAGACATCACCGCGCGCCGTGACGAGCGTGTCCCGCTCTACTCCACCGAAGTGATGCCCTCCGGAGCGCCAGCCCAGTACCCGTTCACGCTCCACGGGAACGCCGTCGTGGCCCTCGCGCTCGAGGTCTTCCGTCGCACGCTCGATGAGGAGGCGGCTGCCGGCGTCGAGGATCCGGCCGCCGTTCGTGCGGCGATCCGTCGCCATTTCGCCGTCGATCGCGGGGAAAAGGCCCGGTTGGCAGTGGCGATCGACCTGACCGGGAATGTGTCCCTCGATGACGATGCCGTGGGGTCGCTGCTCTGGTTACCGCTCTATGAAGCGCTCGATCGTGACGATTCGCTCTATCGGCGTTCGGTTCGCGCCCTGCGCGCCGAGGGGGCCGCGCCCGACCTCTCCCCGTCGCCGCTACTGCCGCAGATCGCCCGTCTGCTCGGTCCCGAGGCGCAGGACATCCTGGCGTGGCTTCGTCGTGCGCCGCTCGACAACGGCATTGCCGCTGAGTTTGTAGACGCCGAGGGGCGGGCGGTCAGCAACGGCGGTGATGCCGCGTTGGCAGGATTGCTCGCCCACACGGTATGGTACGCCGCGCATGCACTCGGACTTCGCGCCTGATTGAGCCGGGCCGCTTGTCCGGCTTCGGCCATCCTGCTAACGTGCTCCGTGTGCGGGAATAGCTCAGTTGGTAGAGCACAACCTTGCCAAGGTTGGGGTCGCGGGTTCGAGTCCCGTTTCCCGCTCTGATCGAGCGTGCGGCAATGCGTTGTTCGGCAAAACGGGAGCGCTTTGGCGCTCCCGTTTTGCTTTGCACGGCGGGGCGCGCTATGCTCTGACGGTCACGTGCGGAGTGTGATGGCGAGCAGACGACGGCGCGATACCCGGATGGCGAAATCGGTAGACGCGTGAGACTTAAAATCTCTTCCCCGCAAGGGGGTGCGGGTTCGAGTCCCGCTCCGGGTACGTCGTCGTCGCTCACCTGCTCCGCGCGTCGAGCGCCGACGGTAGGTTACGCGCACACCCAGTATTCCCAGCGGCTTGGAGCTCAGATGCGAACAGTGCGCGACCCGCGCGGTACCACATGGATTTGCCTCGAATTGCCTGAAGTGCCCGTCGAGCAGCGCGCGGCGGCTGCCGTGCTGCCCGCCGACACCGTAGCCATCGAGTGCAACTCGGGCGCTGAGCGCGTGATCGCACTGGTCGCCCCGGGGTGGGACGATGTCATGGACGACATGACGCTTGCCAGGACGATCGCGGACTTCATTCGGTAGGACGCGCGCCGCGGCGATTGTATGTTTCGGTCATGTCTGACGTCGTCACGCTCGCCACCGAATTACTGTCCATCGAATCCACCACCGGCGCTGAACGGCACGCGGTGGATTTTGTCGCACGCTGGCTGGTTGCGCGCGGCTGGAACGTGTCACTGCAGGAAGTCGAGCCCGGTCGCTCGAACGTCTGGGCCACCCGCCGAGGACGCGGAGTGACCCTTTCCACCCATCTCGACACCGTACCTCCGTACGTGCCCCCCCGTATGGAGGGCAATCGGCTCTACGGCCGCGGGTCGGCCGATGCCAAAGGCCTTGCCGCCGCGATGATGATCGCCGCGCAGCGACTGGCTGATGCCGGTGAGGAACGCGTCGACCTTCTGTTTGTCGTCGGCGAAGAAAAGGGCTCGCCCGGCGCGCGCGCCGCGAATCGCCTCCCCGCCACGAGCAAATTTCTGGTAAACGGCGAGCCGACCGAGAGCAAGCTCGCGTCGGGCTGCAAAGGCGCCCAGCGTGTGATCGTGCGCGTCCGCGGGCGCGAGGCGCATTCGGCGTATGCCCATCTGGGCAGCAGTGCGCTCGAACCGTTGCTCGACCTGCTTCCCGAGCTTCGCGCGCTTGTGCTGCCGGTTGATCCCGTGCTCGGTGAAACCACGTACAACATCGGCGTGCTGCGCGCCGGTACCGAGGCCAACATCGTCCCCGGGCTCGCCGAAGCGGAGATCATGATCCGGCTGGTCGGCGATGTCGCGCCGGTGAAGCAGGCCTTCAGCGACTGGGCCGGAACGCGCGCCGAGTTGATCTGGGGATCGCACATCCCCGCCCAATATTTCCACGTGCTCAACGGCTTTGAGGTGGTGCCCGTTGCGTACACGAGCGATATCCCGCTGCTCGATCGCTGGGGGACGCCACTGCTCTTCGGGCCCGGCTCGATTCACGTGGCCCATACACCCCTCGAATACATCGATGTGGTGGAACTCGAAGCGTCAGTCGGCGCTTACGAACGCATCGTCCGCACCCTGCTCGCATGACTACGCCCGTGACACGCTGGCCAGTCGCCGTTCTCGGCGCAACTGGCGCCGTTGGTCAGGCTTTTATCCGCCTGCTCGAAGGCCACCCCTGGTTCGATCTTGTTGAAGTCGCCGCCT
>CANGXK010000112.1 GCA_947457715.1 Gemmatimonadota bacterium | reverse complement strand
GGCTTGGTGCTGCTGCCCGCCGCAGTCGTGCCCTTCTTGATTGGCATCAGATCAGTGTACCTGGGAGCGCTCGCCGTCCATCGCCCCATCATCGAACCCCACGTCCTCCGCGATTCCACGGATGTCCGCGAGACTGATGCGGCCGTCGATATGGACCAGCGCGCGCTCCACAAACTGCTCGAAATCGTTGAGACTCACCGCTCCGGAGCCACCCAGCATGACCAGGTAACCCCAGGCTTCGGCGGTGAACCGTCCGCGCTCGTGCGGCCCCTGAACGCGGAGCGGCCCGTTGCGCGACATCAAAGCCCCACCCATCCCGAGGGGTGACGCAATATCGCTATAAAGGAGTGAAAGGATCTCACCAATCTGTCGCCGGTCATATCCTTGGAATGAGAGATACGCCTCGACCTCCACGACATCCGTGTCGGCCGCGAATCGTTCGCGCAAATCATCGATGACAGGCGTCCATCGATCGGTCATCGCCTAACCTATCCCCGGAGTCCCGTCGTGGGCAAGCGCCACCACGGAATCAATAAGTCGTTGTGAATCAACAGCTTCCACATCTACCGTGACGTCCGCCTGAGCGTACAGCCTAGATCGCTGCTCCCACAAAGTCCGCATCGCTGTCGCTGGATCCGCCTGAGCGAGCAACGGCCGCACCGTCCGTGAACGCGTCAGCCGACGCAATGCCTCTTTCGGGGAAACCTGAAGGTGGATGATACGCCCGGAGGGGCGAATCAGTGCCATGACGTCCGGAATCGTCACCCAACCGCCCCCGGGGGCAAGGACCATCGGCGGTGCCGCGGTCAATTCCCGTGTCAGCGCGACTTCCATCTCCCGGAAGGCGGGTTCGCCCCGTTCGGCGAAGAGACGGGCGACCGACATGCCTTCCCGACGCTCGATTTCCGTGTCGAAATCCAGAAACGGACGCGATAAGCGCTTCGCCACCGCACGCCCCACGGTGGACTTGCCGGAGCCCGGCAGCCCGATGAGCACAAGGTGCCCATCGATTTGGAGACCGGCCGGGATGCTCACCCCAGCCGCTCATCCAAACGAGCGAGGTAGGCGTCGAGATTACGGCGTACTTCGTTTAAAGAATCGCCACCGAACTTCTCCAAAAGGGCGTCGGCGAGCACGACCGCTGCCATGGCTTCGGCGATGACCCCCATCGCCGGCACGGCCGTCACATCGCTCCGCTCCGCCACGGCCAAGGCCGCCTGACCAGTCGCCACATCGACCGTGCCCAAAGGACGCATCAGCGTGGAGATCGGCTTCATGGCCACGCGAATGACCAGCTCCTCGCCGGTCGTCATGCCGCCTTCGGTACCACCGGCCCGGTTGGTCTTCCGCCGCATGTGTCCCGTCCGGGTGTTACCCGGTGCAGCCTCGATCTCGTCGTGCACCTCCGCACCCGTGCGACGCGCGGTTTCGAAACCGAGACCGATCTCCACGCCTTTGACGGCGGGGATCGACAGCATGGCCTGCCCAAGGCGCCCGTCGAGCCGACGATCCCATGAAACGTGCGACCCGAGCCCGACGGGGAGCCCCGTGACGACGACTTCGCAGATGCCACCGAGGGTGTTGCCCGCCTTCGTGGCGGCATCGATCCGGGTGATCATCTCTGCCTCCGCCAGGGGGTCGAGCGTGCGCAGCGGCGACGCGTCGGAGGCCGCGTTGAGGTCATCAGGCATGACTGCGGGGCGGGCCGCATCGACCCCGCCAAGGTGCACGAGGTGCGATCCAACCCGAACCCCCACTTCGCGCAACAATGCCCGGCAGATGGCCCCCGCGGCCACCCGCGCGGCGGTTTCCCGGGCCGACGCCCGCTCGAGGATGTCGCGCGCATCGCGCCGATCATATTTGAGCAGGCCCGTCAGGTCGGCGTGACCGGGACGGACCCGGGTCACTTGGCGCTTGCGCGGGCCGTCCGCATCGCCATCACGCGGGGCCGGGTCCATGATCTCGAGCCAGTTCTTCCAGTCGCTATTCCGGATCAGCATTGCGATCGGCGACCCCAGCGACTCGCCCGCGCGGACACCGGACAGGAACTCGATCCGATCGGTTTCGATCTGCATGCGACGCCCGCGTCCGTATCCCTGCTGGCGTCGGGCGAGATCGGCATCGACGTCAGACGCCAGCACCGGCACGCCGGCGGGGAAGCCTTCGAGAATCGCAACGAGCGCCTGACCGTGAGACTCACCGGCGGTGGTAAAGCGAAGCATGAGAGGACAAAGCAGACGACAGGTGGACGGCGGTGATTCCGCAGCCCGTCTCACAACGTACGAGGCGGCGCGCCACGATGGGAGCGCCGCGTCGACTATTGCCGTTCGGGCGGGGACGAACGCCACACGGCCCCGGAAGCGAATGCCCGGGAGCGAATGCCCGGGGCCGTGCCAGCCGCGGATCCCGGCCCTGCGCGACTGGCGCGTTTACTGACAGGTCGTCGGAAAGTCGTCCGGGAGCGCGACGACCGTCACACCGCGCATGGTCGCGCCGACCAACATCAACTGCCCATTCGGACGCATCGTGGCGCGCACCGGACCGATGATCGGGTCGCGGATCGGGATCGACGCGATCTGGCGGTAGCAGTACGTGTCGAAGACATCGATGACCGGCTCGCTCGAGGCGAGAAACGCCAGCCGCGTACGGAGCCCCGAGTTCGCACCGGTGTTCAACGGATGGAAGTCCATACCCCCGCGACTCGGCCGCGCCTCCAGGATCCCTTGCAGGCGAAGCGTGCGGTCGAACAGGTACGTGGAGTCGCCCTTCACCGCATTCAGTTCGCCATCGAAGTTGATGCCGACCCCTTGCACGCGGGAAAAGGTATTGGCGACGAAGTCGGTGACGTCGAGTGGGCGGGAGATCCCGCGGTCAATCACAGGGATCGGCGGCGTGGAGTCCATGCCCCGTGTCGCATCGTACACCATCGCGCGGCTGCCGAGCACAGATCCCCCTTCACCGAACACCGCGCGTCGGAAATTACCCGAGCTGCGCACGAACGTGGTGTCGCGGAAGGCCAGCTTATCGAGTCGCACCACGATGGAGTAGGAGAAGAAGCCACCGTTGCCATCCGACACGTTTTGCTTGTAAGGCAGCAGCAGCGAGTCCTTTCCGAAGCCCGCCGCGGCGAGACGTTCAACTTCCAGCGTATCCGAGCGGCCAACGGACGGACCGATCGCCTGTTCAAAGAAGAAGTGCGAGGTGCGCTGCGTGAGATTCTCCCAGCGCATCGTACCCTGGTTCGGGAACGGCACCGACTGGCCGGGCGTGGGCGTGGTGGAGTACACCGCAATCACGTCCTGACACGGCGCGCCGGGCGCGTTGGCGCCATTGCAGGTTGTCGCGATGTACTGCGGCCGATCGCTGAAATCATAGACAGTACGCTGCGCCATCGGCGCATTCGTGGCCTCGGAGCGCACCGTGGTGATGCTGTAGGCTACGATATTTGGCAAGGCATAGCGAAACACTTCGCGACCCGTCTCGCCAGACGTCAGATCGACGTAGCTGATGGTCGTTCCACCGGAGTTTGCAACGAGGAGCGTGTCCCCCATGACACCGTCACGGTTGCGGGGCCACGGTGCGATGCCCCACGGACGCGAGCCCACGGCGATCGGCGTACGGAACGTCGAGTCCGGCAGATCGTAGACTTCGAGCCAGTTGCGCGCAATATTCGACAGATAAATCCGATCGGTGCGCGGGACGTAGAAGGCGTCGGCCACTTGGCCACCACTCGGCAGCGGACTGGTATAACCGGCAACCACGGTGACCGTGTCGAGCCAGAGTGCCCTTGACGCACGCCGGGCGACGTCGCGACCGCCGTTGACGTTTCGGGCAAACCCGCTCACCGTGACCACGGTGGGGAACACCGTGACCGGCACGCGGGCGCGGAACGTCCGCACCAGCGTCGAGAAGCCGCCGGTCGACGTTACGGAGTCGGCGAGGAGGAGCTGGCCTGTCAGAGCGCGAACCTCGTAGCCAAGCACCGAAATACCGACTGGGTCGGTCGCTTCCACGAGGACCGCATCGGCGACTTCCAGACGTGACGCCACCTCGAGGCGAACGCTCGGCACCGTGATCGCATTGGCCGGGCGCTGCACCGTGTACTGCACGGCCGTGCCAAGCACACGCTGCTGGAGCGAGTCGGCCACGAAGGGCGTGATGGTGATGACCTTACCCTTGACGGTATCCGGCACGACGAGCGTGTCGAGCACCGCCACCGAGTCACGAAGCGGGTTGGCGAAGGACGCCGAGTCCGTGATGGCGTAGGCACCGGTGACTTCGTAGCCGAGCGTGCGCACTTTGTAGCGCGCCTTGCCGGACAGCGCAATCACGAGGGACTTACCGCTCACGACGGGAGAACCGGTCACCGGGCTCGTGACGCTGGCCTGCGGCGGCTCGAAATCGCCGACGGTCAGCACGACCCGTGCGGTGTCCGACTCGTTTCCGGCGCCATCGAAGGCGACCGCGCGGGCGTTAACCGTCCCACCCCGTAGCGCATTGCCTGGCACCCTGATGTTCACGCTCAGCGTGAGCGACGTAACGGCGCTCGTCATCACGGTGTCGTACGTCGCGCTGATCCCACCGGCGAGCAGTACGCGAACGCGCTTGAGGCCGATGTTGTCGGTCGCGTTGACGGTCATGGACAAGACGGTATCGTTGCCCGTGCGGCCCTGGGCCACGTGAACACGCGGCTTGATTGCATCTCTGAACGGCGGGTCGATTACCTCCTCACCGCGGCACGCGCCGAGGGCGGCAAGGGCGGCCAGCATGACGGGTCTGGCCGTGCGAGGTGCCGCCTGGATAACCGTGCGGTCGACAATACACGTAGGCATGAGCATGCGAGTCCTCGTTGAGTCAGCGATCTGGCGGGATCGCACCATCATCCAGAATGTGAGGGGTCACCAGGATGAGCAGGTCGCGCTTCGTTTCGCTCTTGGAATTCTGCGAGAACAAACGACCAACGAACGGGAGGTGCATGAGAATCGGGATACCGCTGCGGAAGCGGTTTGTTTCGGTGACCGTCAGGCCGCCGATAACGGCCGCCTCGCCGTCGGCGACGAGCACCTGCGACTCGGCGCGCTGCCGGTTGAAGATCACTCCCACATCCGTAGCCGCGATTTCCGCGCTCGAGTTCTCAGCCTTGATGCGCAGCAGCACCATCCGATTGCTGGTGATCTGCGGCGTCACGGAGAGCTTGACACCCGCTTCTTCCTTCGACACCGAGGCACGGGGAAAGAAGGCCGCCGCATTCGGCTGGCCCTGAGCACCACCAGCACCCGCGCCGCCCTGACCACCGGAGCTCGCGTCGATCACGCGGATCGGGATTTCCTGGCCAACGAAGATCTCCGCGCTGCGGTTGTTGAGAATCGTGATGCTTGGCTCCGACTGCACATCGGCCAGCGACGATGTTTGCAGCGCGTTCAGGAACGCGGTGAGCTGGTAGCGACCGAGCGCCGTGCTGTAAATCAGGTTGAGCGCATTCGGCTTGATGGCGCTATTCGCGTTGGCGATACCGGCAAGCGCATTGCCGCCGAGCGCGATGCGGGCCGGGCCCTGGTAGGCAGACCCACCCCCCGTCGCGTCCGGCACCCCGTCACCGTCGGTGTCGACGGCCATGCGCGTGTTCGGATCGATACGGGGTACGAGCTGCTGGAAGAACTGCCTGTTGCCCTGACCGAGGTCGTAGGCGAGTCCGATGTCCTGGATGCCGGTGCGATTGACGAAGATGATCTTCGCCTTGATCGCGACTTGGGGCGTGCGGATGTCGAGCTGCTGAACGTGCGCTGCAATTTCCGGGAGACGCGACGGCACTTCGGTGATGATCAGCTTGTTGGTGGCGCTGTCGGCGGCCACCGAGCCACGCACGACGCAGCCCTGTCCCGCGGTCTGGTCCCGCTGACCACCGGGGTCGCCCTGATCCATCGGCATGCCCGTGTCACGGCCGGTGGCCATGCTGGTCAAACCGGTACAATTGCGGGCCAGCAACTGCTGCACGGTACCGCGCAGCACGGAGGCCTTCGAGTAGTTGATGTCGATGATCTGCGTCACGAGCGGCTCGAGTGCCTGGTTCGTGGCGAGGTTGCGATAGCTGTCGACCGTAATAATGCCGCTGGCATTTTCGGTGGCCGCGAGACCCTGCGCCTGCAGAATGGCCTGCAGGGCGACGTCCCACGGCTTGTCGGCGATGTCGGCCGTCACGCGGCCTTCGACGTCCTTTCCGACGACGATGGTATGTCCCGAGAAGGTGGCGAAGGCGGCGATCACGTCACGGATGCTCGTGCCGTCGTAGCTCACCGTGATGCGTGGCGTCTGCTGAGGGCGATGCGCGACGGCCAGCGGTGCCATGGTGACCGCCGCGCGGGCGGTGAGCGGATCAGCGGAGTGCTCGTCGGCGACAACCGGTAGCGGAACCTGCGTGGCCATCGGCTCCGGCTGTTCGAGACCTCCAGCGGCGACCTGCCCCAAACGTTCGCCACCAGCCCTCGTGGAACTCCAGCGGGCGAACGCGACGGCGGGCCCGGCAAGCGCGATGTGCACCTGGCCACCGGCACGCACGACCGTATGGCTTCGTGATCCCTCGAGGTCGATCACGAGACGCACCGTATCGGCGCGATACTGCGAAAGTCGCACATTGCGCACGGGGCCGCGCGCCTTGCCGTCGTAGGCCGAGCGTAGAGCAAGGCAGGCGCCACCGAGATCGACCACGATCCGCGACGGATTATCGAGCGTGAAGTGCTTGAGCGTCACGCTCGAGTCGATCGAGAGGAAGATATCAGCCCCAGCCGACGCAGATGCGACAGTGATGTCCAGCACGCGGCCACGCGCCGGCACGTCGGCATGGTTGCCGAACGCGACTTGGGCCGAGGGGGCCGTGTACTCTGCGGGCGCATTTACCTGCGCGAGTGCGCCGGGCGCCACGAGCGCGCAGAGGACAGCCGACGTTGTCGGTCCCATCAGGGGTTCCTCACTGTCGTCGTGTCGCTGCGGAGGATCAACGTTTCCCGCCGATTGAACCCGAATTCCTCGATGGTGAACTCCACGGCCTTCGGCCGGATCCCGGTGACTCGCAGGCGTCCCAACTGCTGGCCGACGCGCACGCGGTACTGCAGCGTCGAGTACGAGTCGCGCAGGATGGCGACGGAGTTGCTTCCAACGGGGTCCAAGGCGACGGCGGTGAGGCGCAAGTCGCTCAGAAGCGGCCGGATTTCACCGCTGCGCATCAGCGACTTGTAGGGATCGCGCCGGCCACCGCCGCTGTACGCGAAGGTCTCGCGCTGCAGCGTGATCTCGGCCGGCATGCCCGCCGCCATCGTGGGCGCAACCGTGGCTTCGAGCGTTCCGGCGGATGCACCAGGAACCGTACGTGCCCACATCGGGCGGACCGGCGGCTGGGCGTTGGCAGTCCAGGCCGCAGCACTGACGGCCAGCGCAACGACGGCAAAGGTAAGGCGCTTCATGACGAAGACTCCTTGGCGGCGGGCTTGGCCGGCGGCGTCTTCTCGACGTAGGCCTGCAACATGATGGTGGCGGTGAGCGCCCCCGTCTCCGACGTCTTGATCGCGTTGTGCGTCGCGATGGCGCGAGCGCCGGCGACGATCGAGACGTGCACTGACGCCACGATACGGGCGAGCGAACCGACGTTGGCGAGGAACTCGCCGAGCTGGTGGTAGCCTCCGATGATGGTGACGGTGTAGCGGTACGTGTCGAAGCGCTCGCCAAGGATGACCGGTTGCGGCATGACGCCGCCGACGTCAAGGCCTGCGCGACGCGCCGCTGTGCTGACCTCTTCGAGCAGCGCCGGCACTTCATGGCTGGTTGGTACCAGACGCCGCATGACCAATAGGGCGGATCGACTCTCTGCCGCCTGGACCCGCAGATTCTCGATACTAGCCGAGG
>CANGXK010000111.1 GCA_947457715.1 Gemmatimonadota bacterium | reverse complement strand
GTGGCCACCCTACCCACGCCGTTCGCGTCCTTCCCGGTGCCCGGTACCGTACCGGTCACGCTGTATCCCACGGTGGGCGGTCGCACCATCGCCTCACTGTCGTACACGCGCGCCAACACGGGCACCGAGTCGTTCATCGACAACGTGGCGTTCAGCGGCAGTGCGCTGGCTAGCGCGGCGTCGTCGGCCAATCGCCTGCTGTATGCCACGCCGGTGTTCCGTGACACCGTGCATATCTCCGGCACGCCGCGGGTCACGCTGCGCCTGGCGGCCAACGTGAAAGCGGCGAACCTCAGTGTATGGCTCGTGATGTTGCCGTACGACTCCACGAGCTCCGGCTCGCAGAGCTATGCGGGCAGTGTGTCGCACGGCTGGGCCGATCTGCAGAATGCGAAGTCGCTCACGAAGGGCGGCGAGTACGCCGCGAAAACGCGCGGGACACCGCTCACGCCGGGCGAGTATCGCGAGGTCACTTTCGACCTCGAACCCACCGATGAATTCATTCCCGCCGGTCGTCAGCTCGCGGTGATGATCATGTCGAGCGATCGCGAGTTCACGCTGTGGCCAAAGGCCGGCGCCGAGCTCACGATCGATCTCGCGAAGTCGCAGTTCGTGATTCCGATCGTCGGCGGCACTGCCGCGCTGCAACAGGCGGGCATGCGATGAGCGCGCCGGCACCCTTCCACCACTCCGTCACTCCCGTCATGCGCTCCCTGTTTCGTTGTGCCGCGCCCACGCTGCTGCTGTGGGCCGGCGTCGCCGGTGCCCAGACGCCCGATGCCGCCACCCTCAACGGTCTGCGCTGGCGCTCGATCGGCCCCGTCAACATGGCCGGGCGCATCACCGATGTTGAAGCGCACCCCAGCGCGCCGAACACCTTCTACATCGCCGGTGCCACCGGTGGCATCTGGAAGACGGTGAATGCCGGCACGTCGTTCATGCCGCTCTGGGAGAAAGGTCCGATCGCCTCGATGGGTGACCTTGCGATCGCGCCGAGCAATCCGAACATCATCTGGGCCGGTACGGGCGAAGAAGATTCGCGCAACTCGGTTGCACCAGGTTACGGCATCTACAAATCGGTGGACGGCGGCATCACGTGGCAGAGCATGGGGCTCGAGAAAACGCAGCATATCGGCCGCATCGTCGTGCATCCCACCAATCCCGACATCGTGTACGTGGCCGCACTCGGTGCGCTGTGGGGCACGAACCCGGAGCGTGGACTCTACAAGACCGTCGACGGTGGCAAGACGTGGACGCTCTCCAAGTTCATCAGCGACAAGGCCGGCTTCGTCGATCTCGCGATGGATCCGCGCGATCCGAATGTGCTGTACGCCACGAGCTGGGAACGCATCCGGAAGGCGCATTTTCTCACGAGCGGCGGTCCCGGCTCGGCGCTCTGGAAGACGACCGACGGTGGCCGCACGTGGAAGGAGATCACCGGTGGTGGCTTTCCGGCCACGACGAAGGGGCGCATCAATCTTGCGATCGCCCAGAGCGATCCGGACATGGTGTACGCCATGGTCGAAGCGGACAGCGCGCGCGGCGCCAAGCCGCAGCGCCTCCTGAGCGGTCTCTATCGCTCGAAGGATGGCGGTGCGACGTGGACGTGGATGAGCACGATCAACAATCGTCCGTTCTACTTCTCGCAGGTGCGCGTCGATCCGAAGAACGCCGATCGCGTGTACCGCATGGCCGTCGACTTCGCGTTTTCCGACGATGGGGGGGCGTCGTGGCGTGCCGGTATGGTCGGCATTCACGAAGACTATCACGCCATGTGGATCGACCCGGCCACCCCCGCCCATTTCATCGTCGGCGGCGACGCCGGCATTTTTCAGACGTGGGACACGGGCGGCACGTACGACGCGCTGAACAACATGGCCATGGGCCAGTTCTACGGTATCAGCTACGACTTCCAGGTCCCGTACCGCGTCTGTGGCGGACTGCAGGACAACGGCACGTCGTGCGGCTTGAGCCGCCGCGCCGGTGCACCGCTGCAGATGACCGACTGGTTTGCGATCTTCGCCGCTGACGGCCTGCAGACGGCGCAGGATCCGTTCAACCCCGACTACGTGTACTACGAGTCGCAGGGCGGCAACATCTCGCGTCGCAACGTGGGTACCGGTGAAGTGGTCAGTGTGAAGGCGCGTACCGTCACACGCGCGCAGTTCGGACAGCAGATCGCGCGCATCAGAGGCACCGGGACGACACCGCTCACGCCCGAACAACTCAAGAGCATCGCCGGCATCCGCCTACAGATGAAGAAGGAGCTCGCCGATCCCAATGTGGCGACGCGGTGGAACTGGAATACGCCGTTCACGCTGTCACGGCACGATGCGAATGTGTTGTACTCGGGGGCCGAGAAGCTGTTCAAGTCGGTGAAGAAGGGCGAGGAACCCTACGCGATTTCGCCCGACCTGTCGTCGCGCGATGAGTCACGCATCCGCATCACCACCGGCTTCGACATCGACGGCAACCCGGCGGTCGACGCCACCGGCGGGATCACGCGCGATGCGACCGGGGCCGAAGAGAACGCGACGATCGTGACGATCGCCGAGTCGCCGTTCAAACCTGGCGTGCTGTATGTGGGCACCAACGACGGCAAGGTGTGGCTCACGAAGAACGACGGCGGCGCGTGGGAAGACCTGAGTGCGCGCTTCCCCGGTGTACCGCCGTTCACGCACGTGAGCAAGATCGACGCAAGCAACGCCGACTCGGCGACGGTCTACGTGTCGTTCGACAACCATCGCGACAACGATTTCACGCCGTACCTGTATGTCTCCAACGACTTCGGTAAAACGTTCCGCTCGATCGCCGCGGGACTCACGGTTGGACGTCCGAACACCGTGTACGTCGTGCGCGAAGATCCGTTCAACGCGTCGTTGCTCTACGCGGGCACCGAACTCGGTGTCTATGCGTCGCTCGACCGGGGTACCACGTGGTTCATGCTCGACAACAACCTGCCGACGGTGCCGGTGTACGACCTGCAGGTGCATCCGCGCGACCGTGAGCTGATCGCCGGCACGCACGGCCGTGGCGTGCAGATTCTCGATGTCGCGCCGCTGCAGCAGTTCACGTCGGCCGCGCTGTCGGCATCGGCGGTGCTCTTCAAGCCCACGGTCGCCCTGCAGTACGGCGAGCGTCCGCCCGGATCGGAGCCGCGCGCGCAGCGCATGTGGCGCGGCGACCGGGTACCCGCTGGTGCGGCGATCACGTATCGCCTGGCCACGCCGGTGACCGGCGGTGCCCCGCGCATCATCGTCCTCAATGCCGCCGGTGACACGGTGGCGCGTTTGCTCGGCACGAACACGGCAGGACTCAACACCGTCACCTGGAATCTGCAGGCGAGCGGTGCAACGGTGGTCGGACCGAATGCCGGCGGTGGTCGCGGGGCGTTCGGCGCTCCGCAGCCGGTGGGCAACCTGAACGACGCCGGATTCCCGGCTGGCTTCAACTCGCGTCCCGCCGAGTCGCGTAGCGCGGCCGACAGCAGCGGCACGCCCACCAGTCAGGCGCGGATGCTCGAAGCCGCTGCGACCCGTGCCGCGGCTCCGGGTGGTCCCGGTGGTGGCTTCGGCGGTGGCGGTGGTGGATTCGGAGGATCGCGTCCGGCCTTCGTGGAAACGGGCGACTACCGCATCGTGCTCGAACTGCCGGGGCAGGCCAGTGGCGCCACGCTGTCGCAATCGTTGCGCGTGGTTCGCGTGGCGCCCGACGAACGCAGCGTGCTCGTGCCCGCCCGGCGATAGTCGCGCTACGGGCGCTGGTGTAACACCAGCGCCATCACGTCACGCCCCCCCGCTTCGCGCAACAATGCCGCGGCCACCGTCAGCGCCCACCCGGAGCGCATGTCGGTGGCCGCGAGCAGTATCGGCCCCGGCGGCAGCGATACGCCATCGCGAAGCCGGATGACCTGCTCGAGATGCGATACCATGGCGGCCGACGGCGCGTCGTCCGGCGCAGCGGCGCCGTGCCATGTGAAGGCGTCGATGAGCGGCAACCGACCCGCCGTGCTCAGATGCTGAGCCAGTCGCTCGTTCGACGTCATGTCCGCGGCGGGCGCGGCGATCACGGCCACCGGGCGGGCGCTCCACGTGCGCTTCCATCGTCCCAGTGTGGCGAGCGCCCCGTCGAGCATCTCGGCCGGGACCTCACCGGCGCGCCCGCGCTGCAGGGCTGCAATCTCGGGCAGCCAACCCGGATCGTCGGCGAACGCCACGGCGCGGCCGTCACTCAAGGCCGTGATTGTGCCTTTGCGCTGCACGCCGGCGGGCCATCGCTTGCGCGGCTCGATCACCACCTCGAGCGCACGCGAGAACGCCCGGGCGGCCAGTACGCGCTCACTCGACGGACGCGCCCCCGGCAACGGCAGGATGCCCGTGCACACCGAGCAGCGGCTGCAGGGCATCGGGGAGGGATCGTCGAGTGATGTCTGTAAATACGCCATGAGGCAGCCTTCGCCATGGGCGTACTGGCGCATGATCGTGGCCTCGGTGGCACGCACGCGCGCCAACTCGGCCCATTTCTCGACGTCGTGCACGTACGGCACGCCCGTGTTCCGCCAGCGCGTACCCTCTTTCACCACCGCGCCGTCGACGGCGAGAATCTTGAGCAGCGCCTCGAGTCGTCCGCGGCGCACTCCCGTGGCTGCTTCGATGTCCAGCAGGCTCATCGCACCGCGGTCGAGCGCGGCGAGCACCGTGTCGGCGCGCGCCGCGTCGGGGATCGATGCCGTCGCGAAGTACTCCCAGAGCCGCTCGTCACTTTCAGCGGGCAGCAGCACCGCGTCGGCGCGGGCGAGTCCGCGGCCGGCCCGCCCGACCTGCTGGTAGTACGCAACCGGTGTCGACGGTGATCCCACGTGCAGGCAGAATCCGAGATCGGGTTTGTCGTAGCCCATGCCGAGCGCCGACGTCGCGACCACCGCCTTTACCTGATTGTGGCGCAGGCGATCCTCGACCTCGATGCGACGTTCGGCTTCGAGGGCACCGGTATATGCATCGACTGCGTGTCCGCACGACCGCAGGAATTCGGCCAGTCGTTCGGCTTCCGCGACCGTGAGCACATACACGATCCCCGACCCCGGGAGGTGATCGAGCGCATCGGCGGTCCAGGCATAGCGCTCGAGCGGCGAAAGACCGGGGAGTACGGACAAGCGCAACGACGTGCGCGCCAGTGTGCCGCGGAACGTCACCGTTGCCGGCCCCAGTTGCGCCGCGACATCGGCCGTCACGCGGGCGTTGGCGGTGGCGGTGGTGGCCAGCACCGAGGCCGTCGGCGTGGAGAGCAGGGCGCGGGCGAGCCGCTGATAGTCGGGGCGGAAATCGAAGCCCCAGTCGCTGATGCAGTGCGCTTCGTCGATCACCACGAGGCCCACCTTCGCCATCAGCTCACCCAATCGGGCGGCGAAGCGCGCATTGCCCAGCCGTTCGGGCGACACCAGCAGCACATCGAGTGTGTTCGCATCGAGCGCGGCGAACACGCTGTCCCAGTCGTCGATGTTCGTGGAGTTGATCGTCGCGGCGCGCAGCCCCGCCCGCTCGGCCGCCGACACCTGATCGCGCATGAGCGCGAGGAGTGGCGACACCACCAAGGTAGGCCCTCCGCCAATCGAACGCAGCGCGGCGGTGGCCGCCCAGTACACCGCCGACTTGCCCCAGCCCGTGGCTTGCACCACCAGCACGCGGGCGGCCGGCTGCACGATTGCGAATACGGCCTCGACCTGATCGTCGCGTGGCGTGGCCGTAGGTCCGGCCAGTCTGGCAATGACCTGCTGCAACTGCTCGGTCGCGAATTGACGATTCCTGCGGGTCATGCCGTCTGCCTTGGTGAAATGGGCGCGCGGTGATGCGATGCGACGTCAGGACCTGACGGGATACACCGGAACGAAGCGGCTCGTCGTGAACGCGGGGAGTCGAGGTCGACCGTCGTGAAGGCCGCTTCCGTGCCACGCGCAGCAGCGTCCGGCCGTGAGCGAACCTTGGCGTTTACGCCGCCGTCCGTCCCGCTCTCGGAGTATACCATGCCATCGACAGGCGGACGCGGACGCGCAGCGTGAGATCTGCACAATGTCGCGCCCGCATTGCGTTGACATGACGTCGGCACAACGTCCGTGCTGCGGAGAGCGCTCAGGACGTGCTGAAGGCAGAAACCAGTCGAGCCACGTATGTCGCTGTCCGGCGGAAGTCTGACGGACGGAGTACGACGGCCAGGGAGCGAGCACCTGACAGACTCCGGCGGGCGGTCAGCCTAAGGTACCGGACGTCAGGACACCCCGACGCCTGGCGCCAGACTTTTGCTGGAGGAGCCGATCAATGAAGAGCGATGCCGAGCTGCAGCAGGACGTGATGGACGAGCTACACTGGGATGCCGCGACGAGACAGATGGAAATCGGTGTGGCCGCCAAGGGCGGCGTAGTGTCGCTGTTCGGTGCCGTCCCGAACTTCTCGGTGAAGCTTGCGGCGGAAGCCGCCGCTGAGCGCGTCTCCGGGGTGCGCGCTCTTGCCGATGAACTCACCGTCACGCTGGCCACGTCGAGCGAACGCAGTGACACCGTGCTGGCACATGCCGCGCTCAGCGCGCTGCAATGGGATGTAGATGCGCCGCACGAGACGATACATCTCAAGAGCGACGGCGGCTGGTTGACGCTGGAGGGAACCGTCGAAACAAACTTCCAGCGCCGGGCCGCTGAACGCGCCGTTCGCTACCTGACCGGCGTGCGCGGTGTGATCAATCACATCAAGATCCATCCGACGGTGGTGTCACCGTCGGAAGTCACGATCAACATCAAGCGCGCGCTGCATCGCACCGCCGACATCGACGCGAAGCGCATCATCGTGGAAGCGCACGACGGTACGGTGACGCTGCGGGGGGCCGTGCGCTCCTGGGCGGAGCGTACCGATGTCGAACGCGCTGCGTGGTCGGCGCCGGGTGTGCGCGCCGTGGACGATCAGTTGCTGGTCGGGACCTGAGCCCGTGCGTGCGCACTTCGGTGACCGCCGCGATGCCGGACGCCAGTTGGCGACCACGTTGCACCGGAATGGCGACGACCCATCGGTCATCATGCTGGGCGTCCCGCGAGGGGGCGTCCCGCGAGGGGGCGTCCCGGTGGCGTTCGAAGTTGCGCAAGCACGGCACGCCCCGAATGGCGTGTGTCTGATTCGTCAGATCACGGCGCCGGAACATCCGCAGTTCGCCGATGCGGTCGGCGCCGGTGTCTTTATGCATGCCACGATGCCACTCGACGGCGTGGGGTCGCGGGACCCCACCGTCGCGCCGATGACCGACAGCGAGGTGGCGTCGCTGCTCGATGCGGGATCCGGTGCGGCATACCGCCCGGAACCCACCGCCTTGCACGCGGTGGGTCAGGAAATCACCAAGCGGCGCATCCTCGAAGCCGGCGTCAGGGCGCTGGCGGACTTCCGTCGCCCGCAACGAATGTGGCGCAATGCGGCGGTGTGGGATTTCGTGGGCTGGCGCAAAGGTGTGAGCGATCTGCATGCCGCCCCGGCCTCTGCCGTCGGCGTCTTTGGTCTCGAGCAGAATGCGCGTTGCACACCATGCTCGGGCAGCTCTGCCGTGAAACCTGCGGCAGTGCCCTCGCCTGAGTGGGATTCACAACCTACCGCGGCAGTGCGTTCGCAGCGGCAGGCCTGGGCCACCCGGGGCGACACATGACGGTGCGTCCGGCAGTGGAGGGCAGCGTGGAATGGCTGATGCGCCAGATGGGACTGCCGGCATGCAGCATGACGCCGCGCCTTGCCCCGACTCCGGCGGAGAGTTTTGAGCTCCGGCGCCTGTTCCGCGCGATCGGCGTGGTGTATCGCCCGCAGACGGAACGGCAGAGCCACGATGTCGAGACCGCGCGCTCGCGGCGGTTCGACACGATCCGGCATAAGGATGTCACCAGAACGGTCGAGCTGGTGGAGAAGCTCGCTGACGCGGTGACGG
>CANGXK010000110.1 GCA_947457715.1 Gemmatimonadota bacterium | reverse complement strand
ATCTCACGTCCATGCGCCAGCACCACCATGCTTTCCACGAGGTTGCGCAGTTCACGCACATTGCCGGGCCACGCGTATTCGACCAGCAGCCCCAGCGCATCCGCCGAGATGCCGGGAAATTCACGATCGTGCAGCGACGAAAACTCCGTCACGAAGCGACGGACGAGCAAGGGAATGTCGTCACGACGTTCGCGGAGCGGCGGCAAATACATGCCGAGCACGTTCAGTCGATAGAAGAGATCGGCGCGGAACCCGCCTTGCTCCACATGTTCGCGCAGCGGACGGTTCGTCGCGGCCACCACGCGCACGTCGATCGCGATCGGCTGCCCGCTTCCGACGCGCGTGACTTCCCGCTCCTCCAGTACCCGCAGCAATTTCACCTGCGTACTCGCGGGGATCTCACCGATCTCATCGAGGAACAGGGTGCCGGTATCGGCCAGCTCGAAGCGCCCGAGTCGACGCTCGGATGCCCCCGTGAAGGCACCCTTCTCATGCCCGAACAGCTCACTCTCCAGCAACGTTTCCGTGAGCGCACCCACGTTGACCGCAATGAACGGCTTGCCGCGTCGGCGACTGAGCCGATGAATCGCGCGCGCCACCAGCTCTTTGCCGGTGCCACTCTCGCCTTCGATCAGCACCGTGCTGGTCACCGGAGCAATCTGCTCCACTTTGACGAGCACCTCGCGAATCGGCGCCGACTCGCCCACCAGCCCCGTCAATTCCGCAAGCCGCTGCCGCTCGAGCCGACGACGCACACTGTCCACCACCTCGTCGATCCGCACCGGCTTCGACCACGTTTCGGCGTATCCGATGTCACGCAGACGATCGTGCATCAGCGGATCCGACACATCCGTGAACCCGAGCACCGCCACGTTGTCCCACAGCAACTGCCGCACCAGCGAAATATTCGCCGCGTCGAGCAGGGCGCCCGTCAGGACCACGATGTCCGGACGCGTGCGGCGCAAATCGCCGCGAACGTCGTCCATGGGAGAAATCGTGACCGTGGTCATGCCAGCCGCCTCGAGGGCGGCATTGAGCCGCACGGCTGGCTCGACATCGCTCATGAGGATCGCCACGACGCTGGCAGCGCCGTCATCTACACCGCCACGCCGTATTGCTGCGGGGCGCGGACGCGCGCTCACGCCTTCCCTGCCCGCTTGTAGAACGGCAGCTTCACCACGCGCGCCGGTAGCTTGCGCCCACGAATATCGATCTCGAACGGTGTGCCGTCCACCGCCGCGGCCGCCGGGAGATAGCAGGTACCGATCGGGACGCCGAGCGTCGGACTCATGCAGCCGCTGCACACCTCCCCGATGGGTACGCCGCCATACACGACCCCGTGCCCATGGCGCGGAATCGCACGCTCATCGATCGTGAAACCGACAAGCTTGCGGTCGCTGCCTTCCTGCTGCTGTCGCATCAGCACGTCCTTGCCGAGGAATGGCTCGCGCTTGGCCAGCTTCACCAGCCAGTTGAGCCCCGCTTCGATAGGCGTGGTGTGATCGTCGAGTTCGTTGCCGTAGAGGCACATGCCCGCCTCGAGGCGCAGCGAATCGCGGCACCCCAGCCCGGCCGGCGTCACGGCGCCGGCGGCCATCACGGCATCCCACACGGTCACGGCATGGGCCGCGTCGAAGTACAACTCGAAGCCCAACTCGCCGGTATAGCCGGTGCGCGAGATGATGCACGGCACCCCGGCGACCTTGCCCTCGGTGAACCAGTAGTACTTGATGCCGTCCAACGGCACGTCAGACAGCGACGCCGTAATCGCCGGCGCCTGCGGCCCCTGTACCGCCAGCAGCGCCATGCTGTCGGAAATGTCCGTCATCGTACAGTCGAAGCCCACGATGTTGGCCTGCAGATGCGCGAGATCCTTCTCGCGATTGCTGGCATTGATCACGAGCATGAGATGATCGACGAACCGATAGACCAGCAGGTCGTCGACGATCGTACCATCGGCCCGCAGCAGCGTGGAGTACTGGATCTGACCGACGGCGAGTGCTTCGACATCGTTGCTGGTCACCGAGGACACGAAGCGAATCGCATCCGGGCCGCGCACGATCACTTCGCCCATGTGCGACACGTCGAACATACCGCACGACGTGCGCACGGCATTGTGCTCGGCGGTGATGCCGGTCGGATACTGCACCGGCATTTCATAGCCGGCGAAGGGGACGATCTTCGCGCCGAGCGCGACGTGAACGTCATGGAGCGGCGTCCGCTTGAGCGGGCGAGGGTCTGGTGTCGTCATCTGTCTGGAAAAGCGGTAATCGGCCGAAGCGGCCGGCACCGTGTAAAGATGCGCCCAGAGCGGAGTGGGCGCCATACAGGACGGCCCGATCCGACCGCACGGCCCATCGGCGCCCCAGCGAGTACCGCGAATGCCGTACAGACACGTCAGGTCTCCCCCGACGGCGGACACAATATACATCTTCAATTATATCTTTATACAATACGATCCACTCCATTCCGGTTTGAGGATCCTGCCATGCTCGTTCGCCAAGTACTCGATTCGTCGCTTGCCCAGTACGCCTACCTGGTCGGCTGCCCACGGACTGGCCAGGCGATCGTCTTCGATCCCGAACGCGACATTGATCGCTATCTGGAGCTCGCCGCCAGGCATAAGCTGACGATTGTCGCCGCGGCCGATACGCATATTCATGCCGACTACATTTCAGGGCTCCGGGAGTTCGCCGAGCGGGGCATCCCCGTGTACGCCAGCGACGAGGGCGGGCCGGATTGGCGCTACGAGTGGCTCGTCGGGTCGACCTACCCGCACCATCTCGTGAAACACGGCGACCGCTTCGCGGTCGGCAACATTGAGTTCACGGTGCTCCACACGCCCGGGCATACCCCGGAGCATGTCTGCTACTCTGTGGTGGATCACGGGAGTGGGGCAACCGAACCGATCGGTGTGATCACCGGCGACTTCGTCTTTGTCGGTGATCTCGGACGGCCGGACTTGCTTGAACAGGCGGCGGGAGCCATCGGCACGCAGGTTCCGGGCGCGATACAGCTCTACCACTCGCTCGAGGTCCTTCGGGCGCTTCCGGAACACACCCAGGTGTGGCCGGCGCACGGCGCGGGGAGCGCCTGCGGCAAGTCGCTCGGCGATGTGCCGATGTCGACCGTGGGCTACGAGCTCCGCTTCAATCCAGCGATTCGCGCCGCAACGACGGAAGATGCCTTTGTAGACTACATCCTGAGTGGCCAGCCGGAGCCGCCTATGTACTTCGCCCGGATGAAGCGCGACAACCGGATCGGGCCGCCGGTGATCGGCCACGTGCCGACACTGCCGCGCATCGCGCTGACCGCCTTTCGGGCCTTGGCCGGACGCACCGACATCGTGGTGCTCGATACGCGGGGACGGATGGAGTTTCTCGCAGCGCATCTGCCGGGAGCCCTGCTCTGCGAGCTCGACTACCAGTTCGTGAATATTGCCGGGTCGTACGTGGACGAAGGGACGCCCATCTACCTGATCGTGGACGAGCATCGGGTCGACCATGCGGTGCGCCAACTGCTGCGCATCGGTCTCGACGACATCCGCGGGTACGTGACGCCGGACGACTTCGCGGCGTATCAGGCGGCCGACGGCAGCGTGAGCCACATCGACTCAATCGACATGACGGCGCTCGAGGCGAGGCGGCTCGCCGGCGGCGTGCGCATTCTCGATGTCCGCGGCAAGGTGGATTTCGATGTCGCGCACATTCCCGGTGCCGTGAACATCGCCCATACACGCCTGTTGGTGCGACTGGCGGAGCTTCCTCGCGACCTGCCTCTCATCGTGCACTGCAACAGCGGCGCCCGGTCGTCCCATGCGGTGGCGCTGCTGGAGCGCCACGGATACCGCACGGTGAACGTGGCGGACCTGTTCGCCAACTGGAAAGTGGGCGAGCCGGCACTGGCCACCGCGGGGCGTGCGTGATGGAGACTTCTCTGACAACGCCGATGGTGCCGGCGACGGCGCCTGCCGCCATGGAGCGGTTGGACGCGCTCGCGGCCCGCATGGATCGGGTGCTGGCCGAGCTGGAGCCGGTGGCCGCTCTGGCGCGGCAGGCACCGCTGATGCTCGGCATCGGCCTCGACACGTTTGATGCATTGGTGGCACAAGGCCGTCAGCACGGGATCGATGTCGATGCCCGACTACATGCGTCACTGGCGCTGCTCGAGCGATTGACGGCGCCGGAGACGACACGTCAACTCGACGTGCTGCTCCGTCATCTGGGTGCGATCGCCGAGCTGGCCCCGGTGCTGGACGACGTACCAGCGCTGTTGGACAACGCACGGCGCACCGCTCAACCTGTCGGATTGTTCGGGACGCTCCGCGCGCTGCGCGACCCGCAGGTGCAACACACGATCGGCCTCACCGTGGCAATGGCCCGCGCGATCGGCGAACGCGCCGCGCACACCGGAGGAACGCGCTCATGAACGCTCCCGCGACAGAGCAATATGAGGTGGTCATCATCGGCGGTGGTTCGGCCGGGATCACGGTGGCCGCCCATCTCCACAACCGCCCCGATTGCCCGCAGCTGGCCATCATTGAGCCCTCAGAGCAGCACTACTACCAACCCCTCTGGACCTTGGTTGGCGCCGGCATCACCAGCCGCGCGCACTCCGTGCGCCCGGAAGCGGAATTCATTCCGCGCGGCACCACGTGGATCAAGCAGCGGGTCACGGCGATCGATCCGGTGGCGCATCGGGTGCACCTCGACGACGGCCGTGAGATCGGCTACGAGCAGCTCGTAGTGGCGGCGGGCAACCAGATCGAGTGGAACACCATCCCCGGCCTGAAGGCGAGTGTCGGCAAGCCGGGCACAGGCGTCGTGAGCAACTACGACTTCAACACCGTGGAAGCGACCTGGGACGCGATCCAGTCATTCCGCGGCGGCACCGCACTCTTCACGGAACCGAAGACGCCCGTGAAGTGTGGCGGCGCCCCGCAGAAGATCATGTATCTCGCGGAAGAAGCCTTTCGCAAGCAGGGCGTCCGCGAACAGTCGACGGTGCGGTTCATGAATGCCAAGCCGACGAACTTCACGTCACCGGCGTATGCCGGCACGTTTCGCGACATCTGCGCTGCGCGCGACATCGACATTCAGCTGGGTCACGATCTGGTGTCGCTGGATCCGGAGCGACACGAGGCCGTGTTTGCGCGAACCGGCGCCGAGCCGATCACGCTGCACTACGACCTGATCCATGTCACGCCGCCGCAGTACGCGCCGGATTTCCTGAAGGCGAGTCCATTGGGCAACGCCGAGGGGTGGGTCGAGGTCGACAAGCACACGCTCGTGCACGTGCGCTATCCGGACGTCTTCGGCCTGGGCGACTGCAGCAACCTGCCCACCTCGAAGACCGGCGCCGCGGTTCGAGAACAGGCGCCCGTGGTCGCGGCGAACCTGATGGCGTCCCGGCGTGGCCTGCCGCTCACGGGATTCTACAACGGCTACACGGCGTGCCCCGTGGTGACCGGCTATGGCACGCTCGTGATGGCGGAATTCGACTACAGCAAGGAGCCGACGGAGTCGTTCCCGATCGACCAGAACAAGGAGCGGTACAGCATGTACGCCGTGAAGACGTACTTGCTGCCGCAACTGTACTGGCACGGCATGCTGCGCGGGCGGATGTAACGCGCCAGGGTCAGCCGGCCGCGATCGCCGCCATGACTTCGGCGGCGTGACCGGCAGGCTTCACCTTGGTGAACACCTTGGCGATCTGCCCCTGCGGATCGATAAGGAACGTAGTGCGCTCGACGCCCATGTACTTCTTGCCGTACATGGACTTCTCCTTCCACACGTCATACGCCTGCAGCACGGTCTTCTCTTCATCGGCCAACAGCGTGTACGGCAACTCGAACTTGGCCTTGAACTTCACGTGCGACTTCACGGAGTCAGGGCTGATCCCGAGAATGACGGCCTTCGAGGCATCGAACTGCGGGAGCGCGTCGCGGAACTCGCACGCTTCCACGGTGCAGCCGGACGTATCGTCTTTCGGATAGGCGAAGAGCACGACCCACTGACCACGGAGCGACGAGAGCGTGAGCGTCTCGCCGGCGTCGGTCGGGAGCGTGAAATCGGGGGCGGGTATTCCTTCAGCGATTGGCATGATGTGTAAATCCGGGTTTAGAGCGCTTCGTTCCCCATCAGCGCGGCCATGATCGCCTTCTGAATGTGCAGACGATTCTCGGCCTCGTCCCACACCACGCTCTGCGGGCCATCGAGCACTTCGGCGGTGACTTCTTCGCCGCGGTGCGCCGGCAGACAATGCAGGAAGATCGCGTGCGGTGCCGCGAGCGACATCAACGGCGCGTCGACCTGATACAGCGAGAAGGCGAGGGCGCGTTTCGCCTGCTCCTCTTCCTGCCCCATCGACGCCCACACATCGGTGGTCACCACGTCAGCGCCAGCCGCGGCTTCGCGCGGGTCGCGCAGCAACTGCACCATGCCTGACGCCATTCCCGCGCGCAGGAACGACTCGTCGGGATCATAGCCCTCGGGACAGGCCAGACGCAGCGTGAAACCCAGATGCGCGGCCGCCTCGATCCACGAGTTGGCCATGTTGTTACCGTCGCCGATCCACGCCACGGTCTTGCCTCGCACGTCCCCGAGATGCTGTTGCATCGTGAGGACATCGGCGAGGATCTGACAGGGATGTGACCGGTCAGTGAGCCCGTTGATGATGGGTACCTTCGCGTACTCGGCAAGGGTCTCCACATCGGCGTGGGCGAACGTACGGATCATGATTCCGTGCACATAGCGGTCGAGCACCCGCGCCGTGTCGGCGATCGGCTCTCCACGCCCAAGCTGCACATCGCGCGGCGACAGGAAATGCGCCGTGCCGCCCAACTGGGTCACCCCAACCTCGAATGAGACCCGGGTGCGCGTGGACGATTTCATGAAGATCATAGCCAACGCCTTCCCCGCCAATGGCTTGCGGTCATAGGCGCCGGTGCGCATGCGTTCGGCGAGGTCGAGCAGCGCGAACGTCTCCGCAGGGGAGAAGTCCGCGATGTTCAGGAAGTCACGATGCGGCGGGTGAATGAGCGGCATCCGGAGAAAGTTATGGAACGACACTCGCCGAGCCAACCCTCAGCGCAATGACGCGAGACTTTCCTGCAGTGCCAAGGGACTTTCAAGGGGGCAGCGTCGTGGAACCGTTCAACGACGCTGCCCCTTGCACCTTCACCCCTTGTGCAAGCCTACAGGATGTACTTCCGCAAATCCTCGTCCTCGCTGATCGTCTTCAACCGCTCCCGCACCATCGCGGCGTCCACCACCACCGCTTCCTTGCCGCGGTCCGGCAGGTCGAACAGCACATCCTCCAGCAGCGTCGTCATCACGGTGTGCAACCGGCGCGCGCCGATGTTCTCCATCCGCTCGTTCACGCGCGTGGCCACCCGCGCCAGTTCAGCGATGCCGTCTTCCTTGAATTCCAGCGACGCACCGTCGGCTTCGACCAACGCCGCGTACTGCTTGGTGAGCGCGTTCTCGGGCTCCGTCATGATGCGCACGAAGTCCTGCTCGGTGAGCGGTTTCAGCTCGACACGAATCGGGAAGCGGCCCTGCAGCTCGGGAATCAGATCACTCGGCTTCGACACGTGGAACGCGCCGGCGGCGATGAACAGGATGTGATCGGTCTTCACCGTGCCGTACTTGGTCTGCACGTTCGACCCTTCCACGATCGGCAGCAGATCGCGCTGCACACCTTCACGAGAGACGTCCGGCCCACCTCCCTGCCCCCGCTCGCCGGCGATCTTGTCGATCTCGTCGAGGAAGATGATGCCCATCGCTTCGGTACGTTCGAGCGCATCCTCCGTGATGTCATCGAGATCGATCAGCTTCTCGAGCTCCTCGTCCATCAGAATGCGTCGCGCTTCGCTCACCTTCACGGTGCGGCGCTTCTTCTTCTTCGGCATCATGTCGCGAAACCACTCGGCCACGCTCTCCATGCCTTCGTT